>JANMSG010000158.1:0-8050 GCA_031389065.1 Acidobacteriota bacterium
TTGCGGCTGTGCGCCCGTCTGCGGCTATGTAATGACGGGCATAAAGCGGGTCGGAAATAACAGCGCCTTTCAGTTGTTGAAGTTGCTCGGTGGTGGCGTTTGTGGGGATGACTTTGTCAACAATAATGCCGCCTTCATCGCCCTTTATATCCTTGAGATTGGCAAGACTGAAGGCTTCGGACACGCCTTGAATGGCTGATAGACGCGAAGTCAGATCATCGAGGCGATCTTTTGCTTCGACGGTGAAAACATCGTTTGCGGTAAGCGCGACAATGATGACGCGGTCATCGCCGAAGGTCGCTTGCGTCTGACGAAAAAAGGCGAGAGCTTCGTCATTGCGCGCCAGGGTTTCGGGTGAGCCGTTGAACTTCACGCCGTTGACCGCCAACGCAGCCGCGAAGACGATCGTGAGGGCAATCGTCACGACGATGATTAGTTTTGCGCGACGCACAACGAACTCTGCGAATTTGTTCATTCGGGAAAACTCTAAAGGAAATGCTCGAATTGAGGCTTCGACTATAAGCGATGCGGGAAACGGAGTCAAACCGGCAACAAACTTGTTAGAGGGGTAATGCTGTGTTGCTTAATCCTAGCCCGCGAATGCGGGCGATAGCATAGAGCCACGTGCGTCAGCGCGGGGTGGGAAAACATCTCGATTTTCTCCTAGCCCGTGAAACGGGCGATAGATTTTATTCAACCTATCTATCACCCGCTTCGCGGGCTACAGCCTTATTGGCTGCATTCGTTTCCCAGCGTTCTGCTACGCTCCACACTGGGCTTTATGCTTTCACCCGCTTCGCGGGTTCTTTTCTTTCTTCATTTTTTCAGATTGACAAGAACACAACATTACCCTCTACCAAAAACTTGCAGGCATATTCACACATCGTTTATTCTTCCCGCCATCGGTATTCATTCTGCAAAAGTTGAGGCTGAATTTTCATGTTCCAAGCAAACGATAGCGTAGGTGATTACACGTTAATCAAACATCTTGGTGAAGGGGCTTTTGGTGAAGTCTGGTTAGCCGAAAAGACGGCAAGCAATTCGCTCTCAAATTTCCTAAAGCCAAAGTTAAACTTCACGAAATCGAAAAAGAGGTGATCGTTTGGTTGCTGGCAAAGGGGCATCGAAATGTTCTACCTGTCGAAGGGATTGATTTTCATGATGACCGACTTTTCATCATCAGTGAATTTGCGCCCGATGGTTCGCTTGAAGATTCGCTCGGTAACCACGGCGGCAAAGCTCCCTCGATTGTTGAGGCAATCGAAATCATGCTCGGCATCCTTGACGGATTAGGATATTTGCATAAACGAAAAATAATTCATCGTGACATCAAGCCTCCAAATGTTCTTCTTAGCAACAACACACCGCGAATCACGGATTTTGGCATTGCAAAGTTCATCCCTTCCGAAACAGAGAGCCATGCATTAAAAGGTTCACCTGCTTATATGTCGCCGGAAGCATGGCAAGGAAACCGCGATGAGCAAACGGATTTATGGTCTGCGTCTGTGGTCTTCTATGAGTTGTTATGCGGTAAGAGACCTTTTTCGGGTAGAGGGCAACACGAAGTTATGTATTCAATCTGTAATCTTGAGCCGCAACCTCTCCCTGAAATCATACCAAAGGCTTTGAGAGAGTTTATCGCAACAGCACTGAAGAAGGAAACAAATGAGAGATACCGGACAGCAGGCGTAATGCGAAGTGAATTGCAAGAAATCTATCAAGACATTTTGCGAATCGGAGAAGAGCCGACCATTGTTGTGCCGCCGCCGACTCCTGAGCCGACTCCAGTACCAGAACCACAACCTACCCCGCCGACTATTATTGTGCCGCTGCAACCAAAGCCGCAGCCTGCTCTTCCAGTGCTACAACCAAACCCTCAACCAAGTTCGCAACCACAGCCTGAGCTAAATCCAGATCCGCCACTTGTGCCTAAACCGCAGTCTATGTCGGCGAGAAGAGTGAATCGCGCAGTAGTTGCAACCATTGTCGTTATTGTGCTTGCGGTGGGCGCAGGGGTTTGGGGAGTCGTCAAACTAAAATCCGGCAATCCTGATGCGCCAACTGTGACTACACCTTCTAACATTTCAGGAACGAATCAGTTGAAGGAGACCAAAACTGATGTAGGCACTTTCGTGCAAATCCCCGAAGGCAACTTTCTGATGGGTTCGGAGAATGGCGCTGAAGGTGAGAAGCCTGTGCGTAAAGTAAAAATCAGCTCGTTTGAGATGGGCAAACACGAAGTAACTCAGGAACAATGGCAAGCAGTAATGGGCAACAATCCAAGTGATTTCAAAGGCGCGAATCATCCCGTAGAGCAAGTGTCTTGGAACGACGTGCAGGAGTTTATCAAAAAGCTGAATGCGAAGAAGGATGGCTACAGCTATCGTTTGCCGACGGAAGCAGAATGGGAGTATGCGTGTCGCGCAGGAACGAAAGGCGATTATGCGGGGAACTTGGATGAGATGAGTTGGTATGATAAAAACTCGGGTAGTAAAACGCATTCCGTTGGAGAGAAGAAAGCGAATGCCTGGGGATTATACGATATGCATGGGAATGTGTGGGAGTGGTGTAGCGATTGGTATGATGAGAACTACTACAAGCAGAGTCCGAATGCGAATCCGAGTGGTCCGAGTACGGGGTCGCTGCGGGTGCTTCGTGGCGGCGGTTGGAGCTTCGACGCGCGTGAGTTGCGGTCAGCGATTCGCTACAGGTTCGCGCCCGGCTTCCGCGACTTCTACCTCGGCTTCCGCCTTGTGAGGACTTACCCTTGACACTTTTACCACTTTACCACTGGTAGGGAGAGAGTGAATCAGGTGTATGGAGAGAACTCGAAACCAGAATAGCTTAGGCGAGAAAAGCGGAATGTAGCGAGACGGGGGCGCAGCGAGGAACGAGCCGCCCCTGCTCGCGGAATGGAGCTTTTCCTGCCTTTGGTGTGCGTGGTCGGCGCAACTATTCTTAGCCGTCAGGACATCGCGCCAAGTGCTTTTACGCTTTTAGGGATTTGTGAGAGGATAAGGCTATGACAAAGACTATTGATGTTGCAGATGTTCAAAATGATTTGGCTGGCATATTGTCTCTGCTGGCTGAAGGCGCGGAGATTATTTTAACGTCAAACGATAAGCCCCTTGCTCGTTTGATTCCTATCGCATCTTCCGAAACTCAACGTGTTGCGGGATTGCATGAAGGAACAATCTGGACGAGCGACGATTTTGCCGAGCCTCTGCCTGATGAATTTTGGATGGAGAATTCATGAAGTTGCTTCTCGACACGCATACATTCATTTGGTGGGACAGCCAGAGAACACGTCTTTCATCCGATGCCTTGATGCTGTGTCAAGACGTATCAAATGATATGTTCCTCAGTATGGCAAGTATTTGGGAAATGCAAATCAAGATTCAATTGGGAAAATTAAAATTCACCCTGCCTCTGGCAGATGTCATCAAAGACCAGCAAAAAGCCAACAGCATCAAATTACTGCCGATAGAATTCCACCACGTTCTGGGTTTAGAAAAATTGCCTCTGCACCACAAAGACCCTTTTGACCGATTGTTGATTGCACAAGCTCAAGTTGAAGATCTGATTGTCATCAGCAATGACTCTTGGTTTACGAATTATGACGTCAAACTCAAGTGGTGAATTTCGCAACCGGACTTCCGCCCTGTGAGGACGCCGCGCTAGGCGCTTTACATTTACCAGAAAATTTCTACCAAGCCTGAATCAATGATTGCCGAATCTTTGGTGATGAGCGGCAAGTCTTTCAATCTTGCGGTTGCTACGATGGAAGCGTCAAAAGTGTTGCGGTTGAAGCGATAGTGATAGGCTTCCGCAATAATTTCTTCGTTCAGTGGCACACATTCAAAGCATACTTTATTTAGCAAAGCCCTAGCCCAATCATCATAGGGGCTGTCGAGTCTTATCTTTCCCTCTTTGTCCAGACGAGAAACTTCCCAAAGCGCGCCAGCCGGAATATAAATGAAAGCCTCGTCACGCTCTGCTTCCTGAAAAGCGCGAAGCGCGGCGTTAGAGAGCTTGCTAGATTGACCTGTGACATACCAAATTAAAGGATGAGCATCTGTAACATAGACTGACATTATCGCTACTCCAGAAGTCTTCGATCTCTGTCGGCAAGAATTTGTTTTAACTCTTCGCGATGTTGCGCGGACTCTGCTTCTAAATCAACAAGAAGAATTCCTGACCCCGCAAGCCGAAAATCTTTATAGCGTTCCGGCTCGCTGCGGGCTAAATCTGTCAGCCGCGCGGCGTACTTTTCATCGGGCTTGATATGGCCGTTTTCCCAGGCGATGACCAATTCAACAGGGGCATTGAGCAAGGCGGCAAACTCTTCTATGGTGCGTTCGCCACGCAATTTTTGCAGGGCGTAGATTGACCAGCGCATCTTTATGGGCAGAGCTTTATTGGCAACACTCATTTCCAGCCTTCCTTTTCTTGAAAGAGTTTTCAATAATATTTCTGGGCTTCATTCTACACGCAAGAAATCAAACGGATAAAGTTGAAAAATGCTTATTCTTGAGTCGCCATTTTTACTTTGTTATACTGACAGGGTCCCGAATTATAAAAGCTGTGGAAATTGCTCTACCTTGATGGCTGGTTACTAGCCGAGCAGAGGGAAGTTGAACGATGCTTGATTTAGAAATCTTTACAGACAAAATTGCCGAAGGCGGTCGTCGCTTGATTCGTAAAGCTTACGATGAAGCGAAATCGCGTGACCATAACCAGATTGCCGCCGAACACGTTCTGGTCTCGATCGCAGAGATCGAACGTCCTTTCTTTAATGAAGTGATGCAGAGTCTCAACCTTGACCCGCAAGTTGTGTTACAGGCTCTGGAAACCAAACTCGGGCAGCGCGAATATTTCGGGCGCGGCATAAAAATGTCTGAGTCTTTTAGAACCCTGCTTTCCAACGCGCTGAAACATTCGCACGAGCGCGGTCGTCGCCTGATCGAATCCACAGATCTTTTTGTTGCAATTTTCAAGGACGCGCACGGCTTTCCCGTAGAACTTTTGAAACGGCTGGGCGCGGACAGGGAGATGGTTATGCAAAAAATTCAGACTCGCGTCCGCAGCCACGAAGAGAAAGAAGAGAAGTATCGCCGCCGTTACGAGCTGCCGCCGTACTTAAAACATTTCGGAGTCAGCCTCAATAAACTTGCCCGTCAAGACAAACTCCCTCCGGTGATTGGTCGCAATGACGAAATCCGACAGATGATAGAAATTCTCTGTCATCGCGAACGCGCCAACTCGCCTATGCTCGTTGGTGAAGCGGGAGTCGGTAAGACGGCGGTTGTGGAAGGGCTGGCGCGAAAGATAGAGCTTGAGCCGGAATCGGTTCCGCAACGCCTGCGCAATTCGCACGTCGTGCAATTGCAAATGTCCGGCATCGTCGCCGGAACCATGCTTCGCGGTATGTTTGAAGAACGCATTCAAGGAATCATCAACGAAGTCAAAGAACGCGACAACCTGATTCTATTTATAGACGAAGCGCACACCATCATTGGCGCAGGATCGGCTCTGGGAGCCAGTTCTGACGCTGCCAATATGTTCAAGTCGTCGCTTGCGCGTGGCGAAATTCGCATTGTCGGCGCAACCACGATGACCGAATACAAAGAGTACATTGCCGAAGACGAAGCGCTGGCGCGGCGTTTCCGTCTGGTGAAAGTTGACGAACCTTCGGTCGAAGATACGCGCAAAATTATTGTCGGCGTTCGTCCGCGCATCGAGCGCAATTACTCTGTGACGATTTCCGACGAAGCCATAGAGACGGCGCTTGAAATGGCTCCGCGCTACATACGCAATCTGCATTTGCCGGATAAAGTCATAGGCTGGCTGGACACGGCGGCGGTCAAAGTCGAAATCAATTCGCCGCTGCACGGCGAAGTGCGCTCAGAGCATATCATTGACGTCATCAGTCAGGAGTCGCGCATTCCACGCGATATGATTTTCCGCGACACCAACGAACGCTTCGTTGATATGGAAGAGGCTTTGACAGGGCGCGTCATTGGTCAGCGAAAGGCTATCAAAGCGGTTGCACAAAGGCTGCGTTTGAACAAAGGGCCTTTGAAAGATAATTTCTACAAGCCCGATGGCGTGTTGCTTTTCTTAGGACCTACGGGGGTCGGCAAAACGGAACTTGCGAAAGCCGTTGCTGAATTTATGTTCGGCGATGATGATAAGATGGTTCGCATTGATATGTCCGAATATCAAGACGGCACCATCGCCATAGAAAAGTTGATCGGAATGCCGCGCGGCATCGTCGGCAGCGAGCGCGGTGGCATCCTGACCGAAAGATTGCGCGACAATCCCTACACGGTTTTGTTGCTCGATGAAATAGAGAAAGCGTCACCCTATTTGCTCAATCTGTTTTTGCAGGCCTTCGATGAAGGCTGGTTGACAGATGGTCGTGGCAAGAAGGTCTATCTGTCGGATGCGATCATTATTATGACTTCAAACCTGGGCTCCGACACCTTCAAAAAATATATGAAGCCGCTGGGATTTGGTAAGAAATCCTTAGCCGATGTTGTGGAAATCGGTCGCGAAGTTGTCAAAGCTGCTGAAGACAGATTCTCGCCTGAGTTTCGTAATCGCATAGATGAAATCGTAGTTTTTTCGCCGCTTACGAGAGATGAGGTGAGGAGTATCGCAGAGCTTTATTTGGGCAAACTCAAACGCCAGATGGCGCATATGGGCAAACAGCTTGACCTGAGCGAAGGAGCGGTCAATCATCTGGTCGAAAAAGGCTTCAGCCCCGCTTACGGAGCGCGATTCCTCAAACGCACCATTGACGAGTTGGTGAAACTCCCTGTCACCACGCAGTGGAAAGATTCCAACAACTTCTATGTTGATTTTGAAAATGATCTGATAAAGATAACTGTCAGTTGACCGGCAGATGATTTCAGATGAGAAAATTTGAAATTTGAAACTGCAAAGATTACTGATAAGAAAGGCGCGAATGAAGTCGCGCCTTTCTTATTTCACCTGTAGCTCTATGGCTTTTGGAGCGCTAGCAGATGATCTAATTTTCAGACCCTGCTTTGCATATTGAGTGGAAGGAGATTTCGTGAAAATATTGAAAGCGGCAAGCCGTTTCGTGGCAATTTTATTTATTATTGGTTCGTTCAATTTCGCCAATGCGCAAGACCCCAACGACGCGGCAAAGGCGGAAGCTCTGTTACGCGAAGCGATCAAAACAAGAGGTGGCGATGCCTACCTCAAAATCCGCTCGGTGGTTGGTCGCGGCACCTACACGGCATTTGAAAAAGGCGAATCAGGCATGCCCACCCAGTTTGTTGACTATGTTGTTTATCCAGACCGCCAGCGCACAGAGTTTGGTAAAGGCGACCACAAATATATTCAAACCAATATAGGCAACGAAGGCTGGATTTATGAAGCGGCGCAAAAAGCGATTCGTCCGCAAACCGAGGAACAGGTGAAAATTTTCAAACAAGGCCTTCGCCAGGACTTGGATCATATATTCCAACGCGGCTGGCAAGAACAAGGCGCAAAGTTGATTTATGTTGGCCGGCGCGAAGTCTGGAAGAATACCTTTTCCGAAGCCATTCGCTTGGAATTTGCAGATGGGCTGAAAGTGACTATACATTTCGATACGCGCGCGAAATTGCCCTTAATGATTGAATATGCGGGCAAATACAAAAACGAAGATGGAGAGGAAAGACTCGGCGATAATCAGGTAAGGTTTTTTCGCTGGGTCAATTTCGGGGGCATACAATTCCCGACCATTCAGGATTTTTACCGCAATGGCAAACAGACCACGCGGGTCAATTACGATACTGTGAATCTAAACGTGGAAGTATCTGAAAAACTATTTGTAAAACCAACCAACATTAAAGAAGTGAAGTAGAAATTGAGAGAGCTGATTTCACAGGCTTATCCTGATGTCTGGACACATTTTATTTGTCAGATTGATTGAGCTCTGAAAGAGCGTTATTCGATAGCCCAGCGCATCGCGCTGGGTGAATCCGCCGAGTTAAGTCTCAAGCCCTGAAAGGGCGAAATCAGGTGTTTCGCCCTT
>JANMSG010000179.1:0-2229 GCA_031389065.1 Acidobacteriota bacterium
CGACGAATCGCGAAGCCTACTTCAACTATCACATCGTTGAGACGTATGAATGCGGCGTCGCGCTTACGGGCACGGAAGTGAAATCAATTCGAGAGGGTCGTTGCAATCTCAAAGACAGCTACGGCATGATTCGCGCCGGCGAAGCCTGGTTGTTGAACGCGCACATCAGCCCTTATACGCACGGTCATCGCGACAATCACGAACCTACACGCACACGCAAGTTGTTGCTTCACAAAGCAGAGATTGAAAAACTTGCATCCAAAGCGCAGGAAAAAGGCCTCACCCTTGTGCCTACGAAAATGTATTTCAAAAATGGGCGTATCAAAATTGAACTCGGCGTAGCCAAAGGAAAGAAGCTTTACGATAAACGGGAAACCGAGCGCAAACGCGAAGCAGACCGCGAAGCGCAAGCCGCAATGAAAGAAAGGAGCAGGTGATTTTAGATTTCGGATTTTAGATTCTGGATTGCCAATGGGCAGCAGAATCTAAAATCCGAAATCTAAAATCCGAAATCAGATCATGGAAGTCAGAGCAGATTATTCAAAATTTTATGAAGTAGAGGCCGACGCCCTTGTGGTCATGATTTATGAAGGCGAAACGGCAAGCGAAGGGGCTTTGAAAGAGTTGGACGAGCGCACCAGCGGCATCCTCAACGAGGTGCTGGGTACGGACGAGATGCGCGGCAAACAAGGCGACATGGTCTTTGTCTACCGTCCCGGTAATATTCGCGCCAAACGCCTTTTGCTCGTCGGCGCGGGCAAACGCGAAGACATAAATTTCGATACCATTCGCAAAGTTGCAGGCACAGCGACGCGCTTCCTGAGGAGCAAAGGGGTTCGCTCAATGGCTACGCTGCGGCGCTCGCACCTAGACCTTGAGCGTAGCGTGCAGGCTTTTGTCGAAGGCGCGTTGATGGGACTCTTTGAGCCGGATATGTACAAAACCGAAAACAAAGAAGAACGTCGCATTGATGAAATTATCATTGTCACTTCGGCTGAAGGCGCCGAAGAGGCTCTGGCGCGTGGAGTCGAACGCGGTCACATCATTGCTGAAGCCGTCAATTTAGCGCGAGAACTCTCGAATGAACCCAGCTCTACGCTGACCCCTACAGAGCTTGCCGAACGCGCCAAAGAGACCGCTTCGCGCTACGGCTTGGACATAGATGTATTGGACGAAGCGCGCATGAAAGAGCTTGGCATGGGCGCCTTGTTAGGCGTGGCGCGCGGTTCGGACGAGCCTGCAAAGATGATTGTCTTGCGTTACGAACCCAGTGGCACAGAGCCTATGGGTAATGACGCAGAGGTAATTGCAATCGTCGGCAAGGGCATCACTTTCGACACGGGCGGTATTTCAATCAAGCCTGCCGAAAACATGGAGAAGATGAAATACGATATGTCCGGCGCGGCCGCCACGCTTGCGGCTATGCAGGCAATCGCGCAACTCAAACCGAATGTCAACGTCATAGGCATTATGCCTACGGCTGAAAATATGCCATCGGGTCGCGCCTACAAGCCGGGTGATATTTTACGAGCGATGAGCGGCAAGACCATCGAAGTCATCAATACGGACGCCGAAGGTCGCTTGATTCTGGCAGACGCCATCACCTATGCGCGCAAGCTTGGCGCAACCAAGATTATTGATTTGGCAACGCTGACAGGCGCAGTTTCAATTGCGCTTGGCCCATTCAATGTTGCGATTCTGGGCAACGACCAAGCCTTTATTGACGAAGTGCGACAGGCTGCCAAAGAGGTAGGCGAGCGATTCTGGCAATTGCCTATGGATGATGATTACAAAGAGTTCATCAAGAGCGACATCGCTGATATCAAGAATTCGGGCGGACGTTACGCCGGAACGATTACGGCAGCCTGGTTCCTACGTGAGTTCGCAGAGGACACGACCTGGGTTCATCTAGACATTGCGGGAACGGCTTGGGAAAATGAGCGCAAACCTTATATGTCCAAAGGCCCTACAGGCGTTGCGATTCGCACCTTGATTAATTACGTCTGTAATCACGCGGCGAAATAAGCAAAGGCGCATTTTTGTATTTAAAAAGATAGAGTTTGCAAAATGGGGCAACCACAGATGGTCAATAGCACTGCGTTCAGGAGAACTCCTTACTGGGAACGCGGACTTGGCGTCTCGCCTGCCTGAGGTTTGCGGGTGAGACGTCTGCTCTCCCAGGACACACTTTCTTTTTCTTAACCTAATGCCATTAGCCTGTAGGCGGTG
>JANMSG010000182.1:0-1674 GCA_031389065.1 Acidobacteriota bacterium
CGCAAAGCGCCATTTGTCGGAAATCATTGCGGCGGCGCTGACCTCTACGCTGCCCTTGCAAGAGGCGATCCATTATCTACAAGCGATCTCCAAACTTTCTGATCGGGAGGTCCTGGCGTTGACTCAACTGCGGATGGAGCCAGCGGCTGACCGCCGCTTAAGCCATTTGTTAAATCGTCAACAATCTGGAAAGCTGACCGAATTGGAACAAGCCGATCTGACGGGCTGGCTGGAACAACATACTTCGCAGCCAGCCGGAAAGCAGAAATCCAATCGGAAGATGTAAGCAGACCAGCAGTCTGTCTTTATCGCTTGCCTTAGAGTGGGTTGAGGAATTCAAGATTTGCGCCGGAGGCGCAGGAAGAAGATAGCCAGATGTGCAACGTCTGGAAAAAAGCGCCACCGTTTCGCGCTCTGAAAGAGCGCAGGAGGAAGTTTGCTAATCTCCTAAACTCCTTCGGGGAAATAGGGCTGCGTCGTTACTTTTAAGTTTTACGATCGGTCGCGATGAATTCCATACACCGGACACCGGACTCTTAGATTCCAGACTCTTCAATGAGCAAAGCAATCTCCATCGGCTTAGTTGTCGCAATCGTTTTTACGGCACTCGCGCACGGAGCCGTAGAGTCCTGGTCGGTTGCTGGCTTCGGTTTGATTGTTATCGCGCTGCTGGTGATGTGGGCAATCAAAATTGTCAAAGACAAACGAATTGTCGTCACCTTGCCGGCTGCCCTTTGGCCTCTGGTTGCGCTGTTGGTTTATGCAATGATTCAAAGCATCGCATTCACAAATAGTGACGGACAGAGAGCAAGTCTTTCAATGGATGTAGAAGCGACGCGTGCGGCTTTGCCGGTGCTGTTTTTTTTGATAGCCGCTTTTTTGATAGCCGTAAATTTTCTGAACACGCCCGAACGCTTGAACAAATTGACGACCTTTTTGATTTTTTATGGCTTCGCGCTGGCGCTCTTTGCGCTGATGCAATATTTCACCTGGAGCGGAAAGTTCTACTGGTTCAGACCTACTGAGCACACTGTCTTCGGGCCTTTTGTGAATCGCAACCACTTCGCCGGGTATATGGAGATGTTGATTCCTTTGCCTGTCGCCCTGATCGTCGCCCGCGCCATTCGCAAAGATCGGTGGATGATTTATGGCTTCGCCGCAGCGTTAATGAGTGTAGCCGTAATTATATCAACGTCACGCGGCGGAATGATCAGCGTCATCGCGAGCCTCATTTTCATAGCGATTGCAAAATCGCGCTTGAAAAGAAACGCCAGGAAAACCGGCACTGCTTTAGCCAGCAGCAATCAAGCCTGGTTTATGTGGATCAAACGCATCGGCGGTATTGCAGCGATTGTTGTCGTACTGGTCGCAGGCGTCGTTTGGCTTGGTGCCGAACCTGTCCTCAATCGAATCGCCGATTCAATCGAGCAAGCCAAAGTTTCAAGCACGGATGATAGCTTTCTCAGTAGAGGATGGATTTGGCGCAACACTTGGACTATGATTGGAGAGCATAAGATTTTTGGCGTTGGACTTGGAGCCTACGAAACCGCTTTCCCCGCTTATAGCTCAAGCAATCTTGAACTTGTAGTGACCCATTCGCATAATGATTATCTGCAAATACTGGTTGATTGCGGCGTGATAGGCGGTGGGTTGGCTCTTTGCTTCATCGTCTTG
>JANMSG010000213.1:0-5423 GCA_031389065.1 Acidobacteriota bacterium
GGCAAAGCCGTCCATATCGAGCGCATTCAAGTTAAAGTTTTCTAGGCTCGTCGCGTTATGAATGGCACTCAATACAACGAAACCAAAGCGGCAGTATGCCGACAAATGGTTGAAGGAGTCTATCTGGGCATCGCTGCATTCTTCAGAGGCGACCCGAAATACTCCACCGCCGATGGTTACATCATTAGACCAGAACAAGAGAAGTGGTTAATTACTCATTTGAATGATACTGATATCCCTGCGCAAGAAGTCTCTGTGATTATTGAATGCTTTGCCCAAACCTCTGCTGTTAATTCTGTCGATGTTTTAATCGAATTTGTTAAGAACGAAGGTCATAAGAAGGAACTCCGCTATCAGGCAGCGCGTGCCATCTCACAAATTGATTCTGAGGATCATCGAAAAATACTGCTTGAGTTGCGCAACCAATCATATGATGAGATGCAAAGCCTGTTTGATATAAGTCTAAATCCAGTTGATGAATCGAGTAGTTCAAGTAGCTCAAAAGAATCTTCTTTACTTGAAAGAGCGTGGAGGAGAATTAAATATATGTTCTCATGAACAGAAAGCCTAATTCTGCAAGCACTGAAGCCGCCGGGCTGCGCTTTGTTATAGAAACACAAACAGGGATGAGTATTTGCCCATCCCTTTCACCTGTTTCCTCTAACCTGTAACCTACCTGGTGAATTTTTCAATCGCCGCTTCAAAGACTTCTAAAGCGAAGTCGGCTTGTTCACGGGTAATAATCAAAGGCGGGGAAAAGCGAATGGATGATTCGCCAGCGCCTTGCAAAATCAAGCCTTTTTCGAAACATTCGTAAACGATTTTGTCGCGCAATTCACCCCAAGGCTCAAGTGTTTCGTGGTCTTTCACGAACTCTATGCCGATCATTAAACCGAGTCCGCGCACCTCGGCTATGGCATTGTGTTTCGCTTTTATGTCGCGCAATTTATCCATCATATAAGCGCCGATTTGCGCGCAATTATCCATTACACCGTTTTGCAAAATCTCTAAGGTTTTCAAAGATGCGGCGATGGCTACGGGATTACCTCCAAAGGTTGAAGCGTGCGCGCCAACATGCCACTTCATTAAATCTTCACGCGCTACGGTCACGCCTAAAGGTATGCCGCCACCAATTGCTTTTGCCATTGTGACAATATCAGGGACGATTCCGAAATGCTCGTAAGCCCACATTTTTCCCGTTCGACCAACTCCCGATTGCACTTCGTCGAGTATCAAAACAATGCCGTGTTCGTCGCAGACGCGGCGCAGTTCCGGCAAGAAATCCGGCGTAGGTACAACGTACCCGCCTTCGCCTTGCACGGCTTCAACAACGATTCCGGCGCAGTCTTCAGGTGGAAGAGTCGTCTTGAAAATCGTTTCTTCGATGTAGCGAATGACACGCTTGCCGACCGTTTCGCCCGCCCTACGCTCAAGCGGAAAACGTATCGGATTGGCGTACGGAACGTGCGTGACATCGAGCATCTGCGGACCAAAGCCTCTGCGCTGTGCAGCTCTTGACCCCGTAAGCGACAATGCCCCGAAGGTGCGTCCGTGAAAGGCTCCGCGAAAGGCTATGAATTTGTGGCGACCCGTAGCATAAATAGCTGTCTTCAAAGCACCCTCGTTAGCTTCTGCGCCGGAGTTGCTGTAATGAACTCGCTTGATAAAATCGCCAGCCGTCAATTCGTTCAACTTTTCTGCAAGCTCTGTCAGTTGCGGATAATAATAATCAGTGCCGGAGATGTGGGTGAAATCGCGCGCTTGACGAGCGATGACTTCGGCGATTTCGGGGTGTCCGTGACCTAATGCACAGACGGCTACGCCGGCGTTGAAATCGAGAAACGTGTTGCCGTCCATGTCTTCGATGAGTGCGCCATAGCCGCGCTTCATCACCAGAGGATAGCTGCGCGTGTAACTGGGCGAAATATATTTTGCGTCTTTGTCTAAAATCTCTTGCGACTTCGGACCGGGCAGGGAAGTCTTTATTTCGGGCAGATTCAATTTGGTAAGAGTTTGCATGCTCCTCCTTCGGGTAACTGAAAAAGTCAGTCGGTTTAAGCGGTTATTAATTGAGACTTACTATACGAATGCTGAAAAGAAAAGTGAGAAAGGATTAATCGCCAAAGAGATTCCGACGCATGGTGATGGGTGAAAATTCGATTTTCTTTCTCATTATGAATCCCCTCTTTCGTAAGGTGGATGAAGTTTACCACGCGCTCCGCCGGATTATCAATTCAAGGCTTTGCGGAGACAAGGTTGAAACCAGCAAGAGGTATGAATCAGGCTCATCAGTCGTTATACGGTCTTGCTGGTAGTATGCCATGAAGCGTTTCGGACGTTAGGGGGCTTTCTTCGGAAAGTGCATTGCTCGTCCTGAAAACATCCAGCAAACTCATCAATACTAGAACTCACGCAAGAAATGTACAGTAGACTGTCTAGTCTGCTGCCGTCTTGGTTCGCAAATTATTGTGGAACCTTCAAGAATTGAGTTGAGCAATTCATCCGCAGGTTGGACAACCTACGGTACCTTATCCGCATAAGTCCTAAATACGTTATTGTCCCACTGCCTTTTGCGGAATTGCCGAGGCGCTTTCAAGCAATTTGTATTAAGTAGATTCGCTACCGACGCGCTCTAAATCAATTACTCCTTTGACCGATTTGAGCGCCGCCATCAATCTCTCAAAATGTTTCATATCGAAGATTTCTGAGGTGACGATTAATTGTCCGCGCCCTTCGTTATCGAGCGCCGCCCGTATATCGCGAATGTTAGTGCCGATGCTGGCGATTGCCTGCGTTACATCCGCTACCATGCCCGGGCGGTCTTCTGTGACCAGTCTGATGGTGACAGGATAAGCAGATGGATGTCCTTCATCCGTCTTCATCCAATCGACTTCAATTAAACGCTCAGGATTGACTAACAAGCTTGGGGCGTTCGTACATCGTGTGGAGTGAACCGCTACACCTTTGCCTCGCGTGATGTAGCCGATGATTTGCTCGCCGCGGATCGGGTTACAACAGCGAGCGCGATAGACCATAATATCGTCCGTGCCTTTTACAACAATGCGATCCTGCAGGCCGAGAGCTTTCTTGACGACCTGTTTGAAGGTAGGACCTTTCGCTTCTTCCAGCTCTTTGACGCGATCAGGCGGCAGGAGTTTGGCAATCACATTGCGCGGCAGCGTCTTACCATAGCCGATTAAGGCAAGCACATCATCGGCTCGCCCAACGCCATATTCAGTCGCTATACGATCTATGTCGCCGTTTGCCAGCATTTTCTTTACGTTGAGTTTGAACTTCTCCGCCTCTTTCTCTAATATTTTCCTGCCCACATCTATCGCCGTAGCGCGTTCGCTCTCTGCAAGGTAATGGCGGATTTTATTTCTGGCGCGGGCGGTTTTGACGAAGTTCATCCAATCGCGCGAAGGATGGGTGTTTGGCGATGTCATCACCTCAATGACATCACCGTTGCGTAGATTATACCTGAGCGGCACGATGCGCCCGTTGGCTTTCGCTCCCGTGCAAGTCATGCCAACTTGCGTGTGAATCGCAAAGGCGAAATCAATCGGCGTGGCTCCACGCGGCAACTCTATGACTTTGCCTTTAGGGGTGAAGCAATAGACCTCTTTTGGATAAAGGTCGAGCTTGAGCGAATCCATAAATTCGCGCGAATCAGACTCTTTTACCTCTTGCTGCCAATCCACAAGGCGTTTAAGCCAGACGAAGGCTTCGTCTTCATCATTGTGCGTGCCGCGTCGTCCTTCTTTGTATTTCCAATGCGCGGCGATGCCTTCTTCGGCAATCATGTGCATCTCTTCTGTGCGAATTTGAACTTCAAATGGATGACCGCTTTGACCCACGACGGAGGTGTGCAGCGATTGATAAAAGTTCTCTCGCGGAATGGCTATCCAGTCTTTGAAGCGGCTGGGGATAGGCTTCCAGGCGGTGTGAATAACGCCAAGCACACCATAGCAATCTTTGATTGAATCGGTGATGACGCGGATGGCAACCAGATCATAAACCTGATCTATAGTGATGTGCTGGCGTTTCAATTTTTGATAAATCGAATAGAGTCGTTTCAGTCGTCCTTCTATACGGACGACTTTTATGCCGTTGGCTTCGAACATCTCGGCTAGACGTTTGGTGATCTCATCAAGATAGGTTTCTAAACGTTCGCGCCTGGATTCAACGGACTCTTTCAGCTTCAGGTATTCTTCCGGCTCTATATATTTGAAGGCTAAATCTTCAAGCTCGCCACGCACTTTGCTCATCCCCAGGCGATGAGCGATAGGCGCGTAAACGTCTAAGGTTTCCTGGGCGATGCGTTTGCGTTTGTCACTCATCAAATGTTCGAGGGTTCGCATATTGTGCAAGCGGTCTGCCAGTTTAACCAGGATGACGCGCACATCATCAACCATCGCAAGCAGCATTTTGCGTATGCTTTGCGCCTGTCTCTCTTCTGCCGATGCCTGTTTCAGCTTTGATATTTTGGTCAGTCCATCTACGAGATGAGCGACTTCGGGCCCAAACATCATTTCTATTTCAGAAAGCGGTGTGTTGGTGTCTTCGACTATGTCATGGAGAAGCCCTGTGACGACGCAAACCGGATCAAGTTTCAGTTCGGCTATGATGTTTGCGACTTCGAGAGGATGAATCAGGTACGGTTCGCCAGACTTGCGAATCTGTCCGCGATGCTGTTGGGCAGAAAACAGGTACGCGCGACGCATCATGTTTTCGTCTGCGGTTGGGTGGTTTTGCTTAACCTTCTCTACTATGCTATCGAAGCGGATCATAATTCAGATGATACTTCCTAGGTTAAAGATATTAGGGGAAAGTGACAAGACTATGGGTGAGTATTTACGTGCAAATATATATTTTGCTGGCAATTTTAAAATAAAAAAGTGACGACTCTTAATACAGTCGTCACCTGAAAAGTTAGCACAGGAGGTAAATTACTTTACTTCGCCGCTTCGCCTGAAGTCTGGGTAGCTTGCGCCTTTTGCTGATCCTGAATCTTTTTATACTTATCAAGGGCAGCCTTTATTTGATTCTCATAATCCTTTAATTTCGCTGGATCTGAGGTAAGTTTGGCGTCCTCACGAAGTGCCAGCGTTTCATAGTAATAGGCATTTGCGTAGTTGGGGTCAAAGGAAAGAGCCTGATTCAAATTTTCATGAGCTTTCTGAATATTCGGCTTCATCTTATCCATTACATCCTGAGGGATGGGCTGTTTTTTTGAAACGTAAGGAGCACTGAGACTATAGGCAGCCTTCCACATATCTACGCCGATGGTGTAATAAACGTCAGCTTTGGCTTGCGCCTTGGCGCCCGGCACGTTCACACGTTCCACCAGGGTATCGTGGTGCTTTTTTTGGTACTCATCAGCTTTGTCTACGCTGACATTTGCAAGTTTACTATAAACATTC
>JANMSG010000228.1:0-3231 GCA_031389065.1 Acidobacteriota bacterium
CCCGGCTTTCTCAAGTCGCCAGATTGTTGTGATAGATAATCCTGTAATGGCGGGAATGCTGTGCCGGCGATGTTCTGGCATGGTGATGCCCCCAAGGTGGTCTGCGGATCGATAGCCAATATCGTGCGCAGGATTATTGCCCTATTGGTTTGGTCGCTGCCAAGAAATATCACTTTAATAAACAATAGGTTGTGCGATTACACAAGCCGTAGATATTGGAAGATAAACACGAAAGACCAAGCTCCCATCAAGGGGTCTGGCCTTTCGTGTTCGGCATGCCTTAATATTATTACCATGGGACAAATTTGATCCATGTTGTTTCACCCTGTTGAGGGTGCTAACGGCAACAAAGCGGCAACAGTAGCAATGCAGAAAGAAAAAAGCACCTACAAGAAATCTTGTAAGTGCCTTGAATTGTTGGCTCCCCAAGCGTGACGTTCAGCAAAACTTTTTCGCTTACAATTTCGGATTCCGAATGATCCCCCTCAAGAAAAACCATCCGAGAACGGAATACATGCTCCTGAGGTTTTTTTGCTAACAAGGCTGCGAAATGGGGTGGTCAAGGCTCGGCAATTGTTCGTTTTCTATCCATGTTCTGGCTAAAAGCAGTGTAGTATGATCCTCGTTGAAACTATTCTGCCAATAGGATACCTTCGGTGCATGGGCAACCATCTTCCATTTGACCATGCCACCGCACATACCCCCCTTTTGCAGAAACCTACAGGAATTATCCATGACCAGCGATGCCAAAAATAGCATCATCCTTTATCAAGGCTCTGATGGATCTGCTTCCCTTGAAGTCCGTCTCGACCACGAAACTGCATGGCTGACCCAAGCTCAATTGGCCGAATTGTTTTCGGTCAAAGTCCCTGCAGTTAACAAGCACTTGAAAAATATATTTTCTGTTGGCGAATTGGTGGAGGAGGCAGTTATTTCCATTTTGGAAACAACTGCCGCAGACGGCAAAAACTACAAAACAAGATACTACAATCTTGACGCAATAATTGCCGTAGGTTACCGGGTTAACAGCTTTCAGGCAACCCGATTCCGCCAGTGGGCCACGCGTATCCTGCGCGACCACATTGTCCAAGGGTACTCGATCAACGAACAGCGCTTCCGCGAACAGACTGAAAAGCTGACCGAAATGTGCCAAGCTGTGGAACTGCTTGCCCGCACCCTTGCCAGTCAGGAGTTGGTCAGCGAAACCGGAAAGGACGTGCTGAGGGTCATCACCGACTACGCCTATGCTCTGGCGCTTCTGGACCGATACGACCACGGCACCCTGGCCATTGAGGGAACCACCCGACAAGCGCTGCATGTCATCGATTACGACGAAGCAATGGGGATTGTAGCAGCCATGAAGGGTGAGTTCGACGGTCTGTTCGGCATTGAGAAAGACCAGGGATTCAAAAGCGCCATGGGGGCTATCTACCAGACTTTCGCAGGCGATGAACTCTACCCCAGCGTTGAGGAAAAGGGAGCAAACCTCCTCTACTTCGTCATCAAGAACCACGCATTCAGTGACGGCAACAAACGAATTGCCGCCGCCCTGTTCATCTACTTCCTTGGTATGAATGGCATCCTCTACCGCCATGATGGTAGCAAGAGGCTGGCCGACAACGCATTGGTGGCCTTAACGCTCCTCATCGCAGAGAGCCGACCCGACGAAAAAGATACAATTGTCAAAGTAGTTGTGAATCTTATCAATCGTAAAAACGACTGAAAGTAGAGTTTATAGTTGGGAATTGAATCGTTATAACGAGAGAGGTCTTGACGTGAATGTTGAGGATTCTATTTCTTTTACCGAGCTGTTCGAAAAATATCAGGGGTTAGTGACTGAAAACAGCAAGTTGAAAGAAGAAAATAGAGCCCTGAAGTCACAGTTGGGTATTGTGGATACGCGGATTCCAGCTGATGAAATTTCCGTGTATGAATCCGCACCCGAATTAGTCGCTCAGCAAACTGCGGATAAAGTCTTGCCTCCAGGTATAAGCAAGAACGCTGGCGAAGGGGAAAAAATCAGGCTGTTTATGTCGCTCTTCAAGGGACGGGACGATGTTTACGCCAGGAGATGGGAAAACAAAAAGAAGGGGACGTCTGGCTATTCGCCCTCTTGTCTGAATGAATGGAAACCCGGTGTTTGCTCTAAACCGAAGGGGACTTGCGCCAGTTGCGCCCATAAGGCGTATGCTGCCCTGGATGAGAAAGTTATTGACGACCATTTGCGGGGGAAAATAGTCGCGGGAATATACCCGATGCTCACTGATGAGACTTGCTGGTTTCTTGCGATTGATTTTGATGATGGGGAGTGGCAAAAGGATATCTCGGTCTTGCGAGATGTGTGTGCGGAATTTGCCATCCCTGTCTCCGTAGAACGCTCACGTTCCGGCAACGGCAGCCATGCGTGGTTATTCTTCGAAAGGCCGATATCGGCGGCCCTGGCAAGAAAATTCGGCACATCCTTGCTTACCTACACCATGCAAAACAGACACGAGATCACTTTCAAATCGTATGACAGATTTTTCCCCAATCAGGACAAGATTCCCAAGGGCGGTCTGGGAAATCTGATAGCGCTTCCCTTGCAAAAGGAGGCAAGGAAGGCCAGTAATAGTGAATTCATCGGTGTGAATTTTGAACCGTATCCCGATCAGTGGGCGTTTTTAGGCACGATTAAAAGGTTGTCCGAAGAGGAAGTAAGAGCGCTTATCTTGGTACTGGGTCAGGGAAATGAACTCGGAGTCCTGAAGATAGATGAAGAAGAAGCGCAAAAGCCGTGGGAAGTGACCAAGGTCAAATTGTTGAAATCGGATTTTCCACGGGAAATTGAAATCGTAAAATCGAATATGCTGTATGTCCCGAAGGCAGGCTTCTCCCAAAGGGCTCTGAACCAGTTAAAACGCCTGGCGGCATTCAAAAATCCCGAGTTCTACAAGAATCAGGCGATGCGCATGCCGACCTATGGCAAGCCGAGAATTATCTGTTGTGCCGACGATATTGCCGAATATCTCTGCCTACCGAGAGGATGTGAGCAGGACCTGAGAGGCGTTTTCGCTGAACAGGGAATGGATGTCAAATGCCTGGATAAAACTAATCACGGCAAGATGATCGATGTTGAATTCACTGGCAACCTGAGAGACGAACAACCCCTGGCGATGGACAGGTTGCTTGAGCATGATATCGGCGTACTCTCCGGCACAACGGCTTTCGGGAAAACGGTTGTGGCAATCAAGC
>JANMSG010000241.1:0-4043 GCA_031389065.1 Acidobacteriota bacterium
GAACAAGAGTGCTTGTATTGAGATCGGATTATATTGATGCAGATTCATAGGGGTGAAATCATAGTCAAGCATTGCACTATCTTTTTCATTAGTCCATACTGGCTGGCACCACTCGTTCTAACATGGAACTATCCTAACCTGTGAGTAGGAGGCAACAGTTTATGAAGCGTAAAATTTCCCAAAGTCTATTATGCTTGCTCATCCTCATTATTTTTTCAGCAACCTCTAATCACAATGCAACAGCTCAATCAGGAGTGGCTTTGACTGGAACACCCGTTCCTGGAATGGAGAGCTATGACCGAATCATCTCTAATTTGATGACGAAATATAATGTGCCGGGCGGATCAGTCGCAGTTGTGAAAGATGGTCGTCTGGTCTACGCACATGGGTACGGTTATGCAGATAAAGAAGCAAACCAACTTGTGCAACCAGATTCACTCTTTCGCATCGCAAGCGTTTCAAAACCAATTACATCTGTTGCAATTTTGAAGTTAGTTGAAGAAGGCAAGCTCAATCTCGATGACAAAGCGTTTACCATCCTAAATGATATTCAACCAACCTCTGGGACAAACATTGACCCGCGTATTCGAGATATAACTATTCGGCAATTACTCTATCACGCTGGTGGATGGAATCGTGCCACAGCTTTCGACCCGATGTTTCGCACTAGATTAGCTGCTCAAACAGTCGGTTTTCCTAATCCAGCCGGACCTGAAACTGTGATTCGTTATATGTTTGGTCAACTGCTTCAGTTCACGCCTGGAACTGACTATCATTACTCGAACTTCGGCTATGCAATCCTAGGTCGCATCATAGAGAAGGTGACTGGTCAAAACTATCAAGCCTACATTAGAAACAACATACTCAAGCCAGCAGGCATCACCTGTATGCGAGTTGGGGGCACACTCGAAAGCGACCGAGCGCCGAATGAAGTGCGCTACTACCATCAACCTGAAACGGAATTGGCATCGTCTGTCTTTCCAAGCGTTAGAGGCCCTGTGCCTTGGCAATATGGTGGATTCTTTTTGGAAGCGATGGATTCTCACGGCGGCTGGATTGCCTCTACAATTGATCTTGCGCGGTTCATCAATGCGGTTGACAGGCGTTCAACCAAACCTGATATTTTGCAGTCTTCCACCATAAACACGATGGTCGCCCGACCCACAATTCCTGTATGGCAGGGGAGCAGTTACTACTATACAATGGGATGGCTAGTAAGACCTGCCGGCGACGATGCCAATTGGTGGCACGGGGGTTCGCTTCCGGGAACTATGACTCTTGTTGTAAGAGCCTATCATGGGCTCACATGGGTGGCGTTGTTCAATACACGAGTCCAGAATGAATCATCATTTTTAAACGAACTAGACACTGGCTTATGGAATGCAGCCTTTCAAGTAACACAATGGCCTACGCACGATTTATTTAACCAATACACAATTGAATGCGTGCCGCCGCCTGATTATAATTTGGTTCTTAGCACAAACTCGCAAAATCTCGAACCAGGTTCATCTGCAACCTATACTCTAGGCATTCACAACGAGGTTGCATTAAACGATGAAATCGCAACAAGCGCGCTCACTCAACCAGCGATAGTGAATGCGGCAGTTTCCCCTCCTAACAGCGGGATTACTCTCAATCTTTCATCCGCTAACGTCATCGCTGGTGGCAATGCAACTTTAACTGTCAATGTGAGTTCGGCAACCCCTTATGGAAACTATCAAGTGAATATCGAAGCCATTGCCGCCGGTATTCTAAAAAGATCAAAGATATCGTTAACGGTTGGAACCATCGCTTCTGTGCCGTTTATTGTATCAGCGGTCTTCCAAGCCCCGAAGAATTTGACAATTCAAGGCAGTAAGTTCGGCATCAATCCTCGTGTACTCATCAACAATTTGGACAAGAGCGAGTATATCAAGAGCGCAGGCGATAGCCTCATTAAGATAAAAGGCAAAGCTAAAAATCTAGGCTTGAAGACTGGAGACAATGACGTCCAAGTTGTTGACGGTAACGGTGGGGCATCAATTGTCTTCAAATTAAGAGTTTGAATTTTTCACTTGTTCTCTAAAAGAGATTTATGGTTGGACGATGGTGGTGATGTTTGAAGAGGGGGTGCCCAAATGAGCATGGCGACGCAATGATTATGGAATGAACTGGCGAGTGGGTACCTGACTCAGGCTTTTGTGGGTTGTACTTGGTAGTGACGACGACGGCTGATTCATAACGAGGCTTATCAGATTCAATGGATCTCGCCCAATCTTCCTCTTCGACGCTACGTCATTCTTGAGGGCTTAAGATATTACCTGTCCAAAATCTAATATTTTCGGACAGGAGTAGTATAAGTTTGTGGGTTGTCGGTAGCTTTGCACAAAAAATCCTGAGTGGCCACAACTGATTGAGTGCCGTAGGCAATGCAAGCACTGCATCCTGTGCCTTCATCCTACTTTTTGTGCAAAGCCGTTGTCGGTGTCGAAAGATTGAGAAGAACGCCAATGATCAATTCGTCAACTTGCGTAAGCCGATTCAAATTCTTCTTCCAGATTCGGGAAGCTTCGCATCCAGACGGAGAGGCGTTGATTTAAATCTTCGGGCAAAACTCTGCGCGCTCTGCTGATGAAGGCTCGCGCTCCTATCAAATGCGTGTCATGGAGCAACACGACCAGCTCTTTGTTTGGATTGTTAGAAACGATATCGGCGTTTCGAACATACGAACTGATGAAATCCGTCAACTGGGCAAGCTTTTCAACTTCACCTTCCTTTGACTTCTCCAGCCTGTAGCCGACAATTGAAAACGAAGTGCTGCGCTCCATAGACCTTTTCACATTCGCTTCGACCTTCTCGATGAATTGCGTGTAAGCGGTTACGCGCTCGGTCTTCAACGCTGCGACTTCATCGGAGAAATGCGCCCGACGCTCTATCGCGGGCTTGGCGCTTTCCTTGGAATCAATGGCAAGCTCAGCCTGCGATTCTGCAACTGCCGAAGAACTGATCCAGGCATTGATGCCTCTATAACGAGCGATCAACTGCTTGGCTTTTTGCATAAGTTCCTTTGCGCTAAACGGCTTCGTCAAATAATAATCGGCACCCAGTTCTGATGAAAAAATCCTGTCGCTTGAACGGATATGAGTCTTCGAGAGAATGATAATTGGCGCGCTGGTGCTGGCGCGAATATGTGTGAGGACTTTGAACCCATCGGCGATTGACATATCAATGTCGAGGATAATCAAGTCAGGATTTGACGCCATGATATTGGCAATTCCCCTCACGGTGTCTTGGAGGGTAAGAACTGTATAATCATTCAGCGCATTCGAGGCTCGTTTGCAAGAGATGTCGTCTTCGTCTATGACAATTACCTGGAAGTCTTTCGGATGAATGGGGGCGATTTCTTGAGGTTCTAAAGTCAGACTGTTAATGGGTGCCCAATTCGCGAATTTTTCTTGCTGATAACGTAAATCCGTTGCCCGTTTTGAATAACCAACTGTCTTTTCATTCTCGAAAGTCATAACTGTTGATGGGTTATCAATCACATCATTAAAAAAAGATGTCGGAGATTTCTTGATGGATCCCTGAATCAATCCAACATCCTCGTTCATTTGATTCAAGCCTGTGTCGGCTTCGACAAACCGCACATCTATAGCGGCAATTGCGCTGTCTAGCTCTTCAAGGAAATCAGAAAAATCATAGAGGGCTTGCGCTGTGACCAGATTGGTTTCTGTTTTCTGCTCATGCGCGAGCAGTTGTTGGTTGGCAATTGGAGCATCGCTTTCTGATCGCGGCTCTGAGATTTCATTAAAATTTTCCGATGTTTGTTGAGGCGTCTCAAGCGCTTCTTTATCTTGGTTACCCGCAGAAAGCGACGGCTCATTCTCGACTTTCACAATAGACGCCTGCTCTGGCTGCGGCTCATCAGGCGTTTCGTTGGTTGTCGTATTCTTGACACAAGATGGTGTGCGTTCCAATAAGAAGACGCCGCGCGAAGGGTCAACCTCTACGGCTTGTTCAGCGATCGTCGTAGATTTTTCAAAAGTGAAGAAGCGCGTAGCGCG
>JANMSG010000292.1:0-6974 GCA_031389065.1 Acidobacteriota bacterium
CGCGCTACCAGTATGGATGTGCCGAAAGGGTAGGATCGATATGAAGAAACATATAACTGCTGTAGCCGCAATCACGCTGATGCTTTTTGCCTCACCCGGTCTGTCGCAATCCGATCAGGGCAAACAACCACGGCCCAACATCATATTCATTCTGATAGACGACTTGCGGTGGGACGAATTAGGCATCGTCGGGCATCCGTATATCAAAACCCCCAACATTGATCGCATCGGCAAGGAAGGCGCACGGTTCCGCAATGCATTTATGACGACGCCTCTTTGCTCGCCGTCGCGCGCGAGCTTTTTGACGGGGCAATATGCACACACCCATGGAATCACCGATAACATTGACCGCTCAGTCGCCAGTCACCAGCTAGTGACCTTTCCACTGCTGCTGCATCAATCGGGCTACGAAACCGCCTTTATTGGCAAATGGCATATGGGCAATGACGACACGCCGCGCCCGGGCTTTGATCGCTGGGTGAGTTTCAAGGGCCAAGGCTCGTACCTCAATCCTGACATCAACGAAGACGGCAGATCGGTGACGCCTTCCGGCTACATCACGGATATTCTCAGCGGCTATGCAGTGGAGTGGATCAAGCGGCGGCACGACAAACCGTTCCTCATTTACCTGGCGCACAAGGCGATCCATCCCGAAGTCATGCAGCACAATGATGGAACCGTCAACCTCGCCGATGCAGAGTTGTTCATTCCTGCCGAGCGACATCGTAAACTCTATACGGGCAAGCTCATTCCGCGCCGACCGAGTTACAAACGCGTGCCGAAAGGCAAACCGGCGTTACAACGGCGGATCGGTAATCTACCGCCGCTCGGGCCCGCCACAGCCACGCGAGACGAAGCCATTCTCGGACGGCAACGCTCTTTGATGGCGATTGAAGAGGGCGTTGGTGAAATCCTGAAGGCGCTGAAAGAGACTGGGCAGCTCGAAAACACGGTGATGGTTGTCGCGAGCGACAACGGATACTTTTACGGCGAACACGGCTTGAGCGTCGAACGGCGGCTGGCTTACGAAGAATCCATACGTATGCCGCTCCTGGTGCGCTACCCGAAAACCATCAAATCCGGCACCGTGCGAGACGAATTTGCGCTGAACATTGATCTGGCTCCGACGTTGCTCGAACTGGCAGGCGTAAGCGCGCCGGGCACGATGCAAGGACGGTCGCTCGTGCCGCTGTTACGGGGGAAACGACCTGACTGGCGCAACTCCTTCCTGATCGAATACTACTCAGACAAAGTCTTCCCGCGTGTCAGGCAAATGGGTTACAAGGCAGTTCGTAACGGACGCTGGAAATACATTCACTATCTCGAACTGGAAGGAATGGATGAACTCTATGATCTGCAGAACGATCCTTATGAGATGAAGAACCTGATTGATCAGCCGGGCGCAGGAAAAGCACTCGACGAGATGAAGCGCGCGATGGAACGATTGCTGAAAAGGTCATAAAAGTCTGGAACAAAGCGCGATGGAAGCTAATCAGCAGGGTTTTCTATTGTGTGGTCGCAGCCTTTATTGCTGCCAGCATCGCTCAAATACAGGGGCAGGCGCAGTACGAATCGCGTATGCGTCAGGGTCGCATCGCTGACGGCAGGGGCGCGCCCTGATGAGTAGGTCGTCAGGCTGACTTGACCTGACCAAACTACCAACTCAGCAGTATCAAAACATAGGAGAAAATAATGAGTACACGTTGTCTTGAACTGGAAAGTAATGGCAAAGTGATTGACCGTTACATTCTTTTGCGCCTGGCCAGTCTGGTCTGCTCGCTGTTGCTGGCGGCGCCTACAGGTTACGGTCAGGCGATGTCCTGGCCGCAGTTCCGTGGGCCGGACTCGAATCCTGTCGGGGCGCACACGCGGCTGGCTGATCGCTGGTCAAAGACCGAAAATGTCGAGTGGTCGCAGGAAATCCCCGGTCGCGGGTGGTCATCGCCCATCGTGACGGGCGATAAAGTTTATGTGACCACCGCCACGACGGAGGGCAAGTCAAAGTCGCCGCAAATCGGGACGGAATACAGCAACGAATTAGCCGCAGAGTTGCAAAAACAGGGGCTTTCGAGAGAGGAAATTCGAGACCGTCTCAATGAACGCGACTTCGAATTGCCAAAAGAAGTGAAGCTCCATTACTTGCTCTATTGTCTGAATCTGAAGAGTGGCAGGATCGAATGGCAAAAGGAATTTTTCACGGGACATCCTCCGGGCGGGCGTCACCGCAAGAACAGCTTTACTTCAGAGAGCCCTGTGACTGACGGAAAGTTCGTTTATGTCTACGTGGCGAACCTTGGGCTGTGGGCGTATGACATGAAAGGCAAGCAACTATGGACGACACCGCTTGAAGCGAATCCGATCTATCACGAATTCGGCACGGGGAGTTCGCCTGTGTTGATAGGCAATTTGCTGGTCATCGTGAGCGACAACGAGAAGCAGCAGTACATCGCTGCCTTCGACAAACAGACGGGCAAACAAGTTTGGCGCACGAATCGGGACGTCGGCGGCAAGGGGCGGCGGTCAGGGTGGGCGACGCCTTTTGTTTGGCGGCACGCGCTGCGCACAGAGGTTGTGACGGTGGGACCAGGGGAGGCGGTGAGTTACGACCTGACGGGGAAAGAATTGTGGCGCATATCGGGAATATCGGACATACCGATTCCGATGCCATTTGCTTATGACGGGCTGCTTTACATAAACGGCGGACGCGGCGCGGCGTTGTTTGCGATTCGCCCAGGCGCAACGGGCAACATCTCGCTCGGAAAAGATGAAAGCGCAAACAAATATGTCGTTTGGTCGCAGGCGCGTGGCGGAACTTATCTGCCGTCGCCTGTGGCTTACGAAGGCGCCGTGTATGCGCTGACCGAAACAGGTATCCTCACCCGCTTTGACGCCAAGACAGGCAAGCAAACCTACAAGACACGCATTGATCCGGCGGCTACAGCGTTCACAACTTCGCCCTGGGCTTACAACGGCAAGCTGTTTTGCCTGAGCGAAGAAGGGCAAACATTCGTGATTGCGGCGGGCGAGCAATTCAAGTTATTGCATGTGAATGAACTGGACGAAATGGCGCAAGCAACGCCAGCGATAGTGGGCGAGCGATTGTTAGTGCGAACGGAGACCAAACTGTACTCAATCCGCCGCAGAAGATGAGCAGACTGCCATCGCCAGGTTCATATTCAAAGAAAAAAAGGAGACACATCACTATGTCCGATTCCACCAATGTCGCAGTGGTGTGCAGAGTCTATGATAACCTCAGCATACCGGAAGTTCTCATGCAGGTTCTGGCACCGTCCATCCGCTGGGAGATCGTTTCCGGCTTCCCGCATGGCGGTGTGTACCTAGGCATTGAAGCGGTCTTTCAGGCTTGGTGTGAGTTGGACAGAACGAATGACTACATGTAAGCCGCATTGCGAAATCAGGTCGCGACCTGATTAGGACTGGGCTGGGAAACTGATGAAGGCGGCCACTGGCAGTGCCGACCTTCCTCGAAAGGAGAGCAGCAAGTGAATCACTCAACAACCGTCCAAACTCCTAAGGCGCGAGGGCAGTTGCCTGCGCGAGTGGTGCCGACGAAGCGATACTTCCACAGCCTTGCCGGGGTCGTCATGCTCATGATTACTTTCGTTGGTTTTCAACCTTTCTATCTCGGTGGCGAGGGCATGGGAGGGCGGACGATTTCACCACAGCTATTCTCTCTCGTTCTTGTCCATGGCGTGGCGATGACGGCTTGGATGATTCTGTTTCTGGTTCAATCGCTGCTGATTCCCACGCGAAACCGGCGACTCCATATGAAGCTCGGCTGGGGTGCTATTGTGGTTGCTTCCGTTGTCACTATCAGCGGGTTCATGGTTGCGATTCAATCCGTCCGTCCGGTTCCGGAGTTGCCTTTTTGGGGCATGGCATACCGGCAGTTTCTGCTGGTCATGCTTGCCGAGGTGACGCTCTTCACCCTCTTTGTCCTGGCCGGAGTACTATCCCGGAAGCGCCCGGAGATCCATCGGGCGATGATGTTGCTGGCGAGCCTGAGTATTCTGGCTGGCGCAACCGTCCGTATACCGGTTCTCTTCCCCATCTTCGGCGAAGGCGGATGGATGGGAATCTTCGGCCCCATCTTCGCCTTGGGTTGCGTGTTCCTGCTCGTTCGCTCCCTTCTGAGTCGCGCTTTTGATCGATGGTTTGCCGCAGGCTATGCCGCTATGATTGTGCTCTATGTCGCGGCTTCTAAATTCGCCGTGAGCGATGCCTGGGGTTGGTTAGCCAAAGCAGTCTTCAACACCTGACTCACGCAGAACGCCGTACGGTGCATAACACGAAGGTAAGCGAGGTATTTGTCATGATGGACGTAGGATATACCGTAAAGCTCGCGCTGTTGGTCGCGCTGGGAATGCGGAATGCGACCTTTATTTTCTGTTGGGTGCGCAGTGTACACTGTCAGGCAACTATAGCTTTCCTAGATGATTTGTGGAGCAGGTGAGGTAGCGTAGACTGTCTAGTCTGCGCAAGTCCTGCGCCGTAAATGACTTGAAAAGCCAGCGGGACTTCGTTCCAATCAACCGCAGACTAGACAGTCTACGGTACAATCAGGATTCCTATAGCGCTTGAAAGTGGTGAATCCAGCTCTTTAGCGCCTGCCCGATTGGCGATTGGATTCGTCACGATTTTTTTTCGACAACTTAGGGATAGGGTCGTTTGCAACCACAACGTCGGTCTTTTAGCTTCTGCGGTTGGTTCCCGGGCACCGCTATAGTCAGCCGCTGCGTGGCAGCGATGAAATACGCATCCCCTTCAACGTATTTTCAGCAACCTGAAACTGTATTTCGAATTAGAGGCACTTATGAAACTCAAAAATCTGAAGCTGTATTTCCTTACACTCCTGCTCCTCGTTGACTGCGCGATATTGGCAGACAGCAGTATTGCGCAAAAAGTGACTGCGCAAAGACCGAAGAGTAGCTGGAAACCGAATATCCCAACGACCTGGGTGGATGCCGAGATGGGCGAACTGGAAGTCCCGCTGGCTGATCCTGTCGGTTCGCCCAAACATATCAGCGCCGAGTATTACTACAAAATCCCCGTCCAAAAAATTTACAAAAGCTATCCGATTTACATCCCCGGCAAAGAGCCGCCGGGCTATCTGGATTGGCTGAAGCAACAAGAGCCGGAGATCGTCTTTGACGCGGCAAAACTGAGGACCGAAGCCGATTGGATCAAAGCGGGAGAGATGGTTTTTCATGCGCCGGTCGCTTTCGATGTTGTGACGCCAGATTATCAAACCAGAAATCCGAAATGGTACGAGAAGATTGGTACGCTGCTGACGAAAGATGGGATGTATCCGTACGATCAGTATTTCGTCCGAGAGAAGGGGAAGGTCGAACGCGGACTGCGCTCTTGCGCGTCGTGCCACACACGCTTGATGCCGGGTGGCACGATCCTCAAAGGCGCACAGGGCAATCCGTCGTTTGACCGTGATTTCGCGTTCGGGATGGAACAGGGCGGAAGCGCGGAAGGCGCACGATTCGGGCAGCGTTTCCTGTATGCAGCGCCGTGGCTAAAACCTGATCCGCAGGCAAATCTCGCCCAATGGTCACTGGCGGAAATTGTCGGCAGGCATTACGCGATTCCGCCCGGTGTGCTGGCGCGTCATCGTGCGAATTCTGACCTCCCTGTACAGATTCCTGACCTGATCGGAATCAAAGAGCGCAAATACCTCGACCGCACAGGGCTACAACTGCATCGCAGCATCGTGGATATGATGCGCTATGCTGCGTTGAACCAGGGCGCGGATGATCTGGCAGACTTTGCCGGATTCATCGCTGCCGGAAAAGATTTCAACTCACTGCCCGATCCAGCCAAGCTCACTCGCTACAGCGACGAGCAACTGTATGCGCTGGCGCTTTATCTATACTCGCTCAAGCCGCCGCCCAATCCCAACAAGTTCGATGCCCTGGCAAAACGCGGGCAGCAGGTCTTTCAAAGCGAAGGCTGCGCCGCTTGTCACCTGCCGCCGCTTTACACCAACAACAAACTTCTGCCCGCCGATGGCTTCACCGTGCCGCCTGAACACAAACTGAAATACGACATCATGCCGATGTCTATTAGTACGGACTCGAACTTGACGTTGAAAACACGGCGCGGCACAGGGTATTACAAAGTGCCGTCGCTCAAAGGCGTCTGGTATCGTGGTCCCTTCGAGCATAGCGGCTCGGTGGCGAGGCTCGAAGACTGGTTCGATGCGAAACGGCTGCAGGAAGATTACGTGCCAACTGGATTCAAGGGCTACGGCGTGAAGACGCGAGCCGTGCGAGGGCACGAATTCGGTTTGCAACTCTCAGCAAAAGATAAGCGGGCGCTGATCGCATTTCTGAAGACATTATGAAGTGATTTTCAGGCGTTGAAATGTGCAAAAGACTCCATGCCGCTCTCCATTGCATTGTTATGAGTTCGGGCACCCAGTGATAGGCAAACAAGCTTTTCCGCTTGATGGAGCAACGGGATTTTTTTTCTTTTATCTGCGTGAGGGAGTTAGTTCGAGCATTTCGGTTGTATTGATAGGAGATAAATTTTATGACAGCTTATTTATTAACCTTGGCTTTCTGCTTTTTTGCTTTCTTCCAGAATGAAGGCTCGCGGGCAATCATTCCCGAAGAATTTGTAAAAGCGCGTCCGGTAAAATCGAAAACTGCCGCTGCCAAACGGCTGATCTATCGCAATGCGACCGGCAAAACGGCGACGAAGCCGTCGGACAAATCTGACAATTTCACTCAATTGGGTTTGACCATCTGGCGTTTGCGTCAGGCGGTTGCCAGAGACACGGGCACTAGAATCATTGTGCACGGAGAGAGTCAGACAACCGAATGGATGCCTGAACGAATGGAGGCCAACACGCCTCTGCGTATCGGCGAACGGATCCGATTCAGCTTTGAATCACCACAAACCGGTTATCTATATGTTATTAACCGCGAACAATACGCCAATGG
>JANMSG010000293.1:0-4211 GCA_031389065.1 Acidobacteriota bacterium
CGCAAAGATTTGAATAGATATGCAACTACAAAGTATCAGCAACCATGACAGTGTTTTTTTTAACAAGGGTTTTGTCCTCTGTGAAAATGTGCTCCTTGAAAAAATAATCGTACAACCTTAGCCTGCGAAGCAGGCGATAGCATAAAGCCCAGTATGAAGCGCAGCGTAATGCTGGGGTAGCGCGCAAGAGCCTGTTGGCGAGCCCGCGAAGGCGGGCGATAGAGCTTGCGAGGCCACCATCTGTCACCCGCTTCGCGGGCTCATACGGGAATGAGGATATTCGTCTACCCCGCTCTGACGAACGGGGCTAAATGCTTGCGCCCGCCTTTGCGGGCTTGTCGGATTATTTTTTCAAAGACCATATGTTATTGCGGTTTGCAAGATGAATTGAGAAGGATAAGCTTTTACTTATCTTCCATCTATTTTTTTTTGGCTTTTTCGTCACCGAATAAAATATTGAAGACCAGAATCACCCCTCCGGTTGCGGCAGCCAGAAAAAACATCATTGCCAATGCAGGGTAACCGAAAATCCGAAATGTTGTCGGCACATTCATCAACATCGCCGCGCTGACAATCAACGCCGCAAGCACCAGACCGAGCGTGATGCGATTGGCTATCTTTTGCAAGCCCTCCATCAACTTCACTTCATCAATGGTATCCACCTTCACTTTTATTTGATTGTCCGCCAGCTTGTCTAAAATGTTGTTAAAACGTCCCGGTAAACGCTGTACGAAGTCTTTCATTTCGATCGCGCCACTGAAAATATTACCGGGCGACAGGCTCTTCAACATACGCCGCTGCATAATCGTTGCGGCATTCTTACGAATCGCTTCGTTCGGATTGAAGTTGGGCGCAAGCGTATGACCAACCTGATCGAGATTGAGCAGCGCCTTGCCAAGCATGGTCAATTCCTGCGGCATACGTATGCCGTTCTCGCCGGACATCTTCGTAACCTCCAGGACGATTCTGCCGACTTGAATCTCTGCAAGGTTGGTGTCCTGATTGTGCGCGATGAGGTCTGCCACCTGACGACGAAATGTATGTTCATCAAACTCTGTTTTGATTTCACCCATCTGTATGGCAAGGGTCGCGGCTTCGTCCGGATGGTTTTCGCTGATGGCGAGAAGCAGTTGCATTAACTTCTCCTGTAAGCCCGGCGCAATGCGCGCCACCATGCCCAGATCGAGCAGTGCAATCTTGCCTGTATCCGTCAGAAAGACATTGCCCGGATGCGGGTCGGCGTGAAAAAAACCGTCAACCAGCAGTTGCTTCAAGTAGGCTTGAAAGAGTTGGTCAGCGAGTTTGTCGCTGTCGAGTTCTATTTTTTCAAGCGAGCTGAGCGAAGTAATCTTTTTGCCGCGAACATACTCCATCGTCAACACACGCGATGTCGTAAAATCTTCGATGGGAAGCGGCACTTCGATCAGGTCAAACTCTGCGAGGTTGCGATGCAGGGTTAGCAAATTATTGGCTTCCAAACGATAGTCGAGTTCCCGCAGAATGGATTTGCGAAACTCTTCAAGCATGGTTTGGAATTCGTAGCGTCGTCCGACTTCCGTGTGGTGATCTATGAGCGCGGAAATTTCCGCCAGGGCTTCTAAATCTTTGAGTATGTGTTCGCGAATGTTCGGGCGTTGCACTTTGACGGCGACTTCGCGCCCGTCGCGCATACGCGCGTGATGCACTTGCCCTATGGAGGCCGCGGCAATCGGTTCAGCGTCAAACTCCGAAAAGGCTTTCGAGATTCTGACGCCCAGTTCGCTCGTGACGATCTGCTCTACTTCGGCAAATGAGAAGGCTTCAACATTGTCTTGCAGACGAGATAGCGCTTGCATATAGGCAGGCGGCAAAAGGTCTGGTCGCGTCGAAAGCAGTTGCCCGAGTTTGATAAATGTGGGACCGAGTTTTTCTATATCTTTTGCAAGTTCTTCTGCTTCCGGCGTCTGTGCGTGATCTGTGATGATTTCTTCGCTATCAAAAGAGGCTTCAATTCCTGCCTGTTTGACGACATCTGAACGCCCATACTTCAACAATAACCAGGCAATATCTTTATATCGTTTGAGATGCTCGGGCTTTAGTGAGATTCTCATGTTCTTCCCCTTGAAGTTATTCGATGAAGCTTTTGTCAACGATTGATTATGGGTGAAGCAGGCGTGTCTGTCCAAAACGATTGCCAAAAAGTGGGGAAGAAAAACGTTGGATAATGTTTCGCTCTCCGGTAGCGTGAAAAAGTAAGGCTCAACTGAAAAGGAATTCGCAGAAGTAGCCGCAGAGAAGCGACCTGCCTGTAGAAAATTAGCTTACCGCTTGCCGTCGAGATTCGCCCATTCGCCCGATAGTATGAAGCTTGCCCAATAGAACGGGTGATTGCGATTCTTACTTGCCAGCATCTTCAGTTGCACACGGCGCAACGCAACGCTTCTGCCTTCGCCTGCTTTCAAGCGCTTATAGTAAGCGACCATCAACTCGCGTGTGCCTTCATCTGAGACGGGCCACAAACTCATCACTTGCGTCTCTGCTCCTGCCAACACAAATGCGCGTCTGAGTCCATACACCCCATCGCCATTTTTCACCTCGCCAACTCCCGTATCACAAGCTGACAATATGACCAGCTTCGTGCCGTACAAATCTAGCCCTGCGGCTTCGAGTGCCATCAGCACACCGTCATTATCTCCGCTTTTGCCGGTGTTTGCTCCGGCGAAAAACAGACCTGAGCGCAAGAGTGGATTTCCCAAATTCACGCTTGGCGGCAAGTGCTCATTCAGTTCGTCTGTGCCCGCCGGACGAATGAGCAACCCTCTGGTTTGATTCGGTTCAGGTTTGGGCTCGTTTTCAAGAAATCCCCCATGAGTTGAGATGTGCAGGATTGACGGACTGGATGCGCCTTTCAATGCTGCTTCCGTTGCTTCAGCAGCCGTTAACATCGTCGAGCCTTTCAGGAGCTTCTTTACCTTTTTACCTTCCTTAGCAGACCCTGGAAGCCCTTCAAAGGGCTGTAACTGCACACTTCCGAGTTTCGGTCCCAAGCGGCTGTTGACACGCGGCGTGATTCCCCTTTTACCATCTTGAGCTTCATCAATTCTTTGCATCTTGGTCGCGTCGTCGCTGACGTTGGCTTTGGTGATTTCTGCACTCTTGTCGAAATCGGGAGCCGCGAAAAGGAGAGCCGCTTGCTTGCTCTGCTTCGGCGTTTGCAAGCGGAGCAAATCGCGTCCGCTGGTCAGGTAAGAGATGGAATAATTCTCAACTAAGTAATGACCCTTCTCGTCAACGAGCGCGTCAAACGGAATCAGATTGAGCGCGCCATCAGGTGAAACCAGTAGTCTCCGCTTGTCGCCAAGCAGAGCGCGAACCGGGCGCATAATCTTTTCGTCAAGTTGTCTTGCCAGCGGTTTGACGTTGCGCTCAATGTCGCTCATTCTTTGGCGCAGCACTTGGCGCCAATTGGCAACGATTTTGTCAATCGGTTCCGCCTCGCCTAAATCGGCATGGGCAATTTCACCTTGATTGGTGAGAAGGTAAGCAACATAACGACTGGTGCCGAATTTTTTTGCCTTCGCGTCATACGGACGATAAGCGGCAAACTCAAGTAGCGCGGCATCAGTTGGAATCGTTTTTTGCACGGCTTCAAAAGAGATAGGCAATAACTGAGCGCGTAACTCAAGGCTTCTCCCGCTGATGTTATTTTCAAGCTGTTCTTCAAGGTCTTCCAGAGCTTTGAGCTTTTCTCTGTATTGCTCAACCCGATCACTACCTGCGCCTTTATTGACCAAATTGGAATGTTGAGAACGGGTTTCAGCAAGCTGGTCAAGCAATGCCTGGTCATCAGGGGAAGCACGGCGGCGCAAAACAGCGATCGCGTCGGTCATGGCATCAAGAGCGCGTCCTTTGCGGCGTAACAATCTGGTGAGCGCGGCACGACGAATATCCAGGTTAGTCGGCACGGCTTGTATATGCAGCGATAAGGTGACATCAGTATCTTGTGAATTTCTGTTGAGGTAGACAATTTTTTGTCGCTCCGAGCCAGTAGCCAGATTGCGAACCAAATCTCTCTCATCGGTTTCGTTGGCGCGCATTTGAAAGGCGATGGCTTTCGTATAATCGCCTTTTGAGTTGTACAACCCGGCAAGGCTGTTGAGCGAAAAGGTGGTTGAGGGGTGTTCCGTGCCGAGGGTTTTCTCACGAATTGCCAAAGCCCGAATCAACAGCGG
>JANMSG010000984.1:0-6557 GCA_031389065.1 Acidobacteriota bacterium
CTTTTTAAGAATATTCGAGAGGGAGACTTCACCCGGTCGCTACCGCTCCCGGTACTGACCTCATCATGTTGGCACGTACTCAATAAACTCCCGATGCCATAATTCGAGCGTCAGTAATTGAAAAATCTTCAAGCTGTTGTCTTCGCGCCCCGCAAGGTTGTCATCAATCAAGCGGCGCACTTCGGCGTAATCGAAATAACCGCGCCGGTTGATGTTCAATTCAGACAATAAATCTTCGACCATATCGCGCAAATCTTTTTGCAGCCATGAACGGAGCGGTGCGCTAAATCCGGCTTTCTTGCGATAGATGATATTGCGCGGCAACCATTTCTCTGCGGCTTTCTTTAAAACATACTTTCGCGTCAGCCCTTTGATTTTCAGTCTCGCAGGAATTCGCGCCGCCATCTCTACCAACTCATGATCAAGCAGAGGCACGCGCACTTCCATCGAAGCCGCCATGCTCGTCTTGTCCGTGTAAGTTAAATTCAAACACGGCAAAAAAGTTTTCATATCAACGTAGAGCATTTGATTGACGAAATCTTCGTCGGCAACTTTGTCGAAATATTTCTGATGCGCCGCCAGCGCGTTGAAATTTCGCGTCGCTGAATTCATCGCGCCAGAATAGAGCTTTGCCTTCTCGTCCTCTTTGAAATATGTGCAATAACCCAGGTAGCGTTCGCGCAAAGGCAAGCCTGCTGACCGCGCCAGTTTCTTGGTATTGCGAAAGACCGAGTTGAAGCGTCCGGGCATTGACGCTGGCATCGCTTCAACCAGAGGGCGCGAAATAAATGACGGAATCAAGTTGTAGGCTTGGGCAATTTTTACGGCGATGTGTCGCGGGTAACCTGCAAATATTTCATCGCCACCCATGCCTGAAAGTAAAACCGTCAGGCGTTCCCGCGCCGCTTTGCAAATCAAGTAACTGGTAATCGCGGCGGGGTCGGCTACGGGTTCATCCAGGTGATAAACCAGCTTGGGCAGTAAATCCATCACCTGCGGCTCGAAGAAACTTTCGTGATAATCGGTTTCGAGTTTCGCGCCAATTTCACGCGCATACTTCACATCGTCTTCAAGTATGTCGTAACGCAAATCTTCGCTCTTGAAACCGAAAGTGTAGGTCGTTACTTTCTGCGATGAAAGCCCTGTCATCAGTGACACGATCGAAGACGAATCAACTCCACCCGATAAAAATGCGCCCAGTGGAACATCTGCAATCATCTGCGCGCGAACGCTGCGTTCGACCTGTTCGCGCACTTTTTCTACCCATTCAGATTCCGAAAGCGATTCGTCTTCGTTAAACTCTACGTCCCAATACTGGCGCACCTCGGCGTGACCATTTTGATAGATGAGGAAGTGCGCGGGCGGCAGTTTTTTGACGCCGCAAAACAAGGTGTCAGGGTCTGGAGTCCATAGAAATGAGAGAAATTGGTCTAACGCTTCAAGGTCCACTTCGCGTTTGAAATTCGGAATCGCAAGCAGTGCTTTGATTTCCGAAGCGAAAGCAAATCCTGCAGACGTGTCGGCGTAATACACAGGCTTGATCCCTAGACGGTCACGCGCCAGCAGCAGTGAGTTGTTGCGCGCATCCCATATTGCAAAGGCGAACATTCCGTTGAGCATCGCCAGCGCCTTCAAGCCCCATTCGCGGTACGCGTAGATGATGACTTCGGCATCGGTTTCCGATTTGAATTTGTGGCCGCGCTTTTCAAGTTCTTTGCGGATTTCTTTGAAGTTATAAATTTCGCCGTTGAAGGTGAGCCAGATTTCGCCTTGCGCATCCGACATGGGCTGGTGACCTGCTGCGGATAAGTCAATGATTGACAGGCGGCGATGCCCTAAACCTACACGAATATCATTGGCTGCATCAGCGATGTAGATGCCTTCATCATCGGGACCGCGATGCGCGATGCGCGCAAGCATATTTTTGATTAATTGTTCATCGGCTTGGCCGACTATACCGCAGATGCCGCACATAAGTTATTCAAATTGTTTCTTGAAATCCAGAAATTGTTGTTTTAATTCGGAAACTTCTTGTTGCAAAGTAGATACCTGTTCTTCAAGTTTATTGACTCTCTCTTCATCCAGGCGGGCACGGGATGCGGGCGCTTCGCGTGGCGCGGCCTCTTGATAATCAACCGGCACTTCGCCTGCCAGCAAGTGCATAAAGCGCGACTCTTTGGTGCCAGCCTGGCGCGGTAATTTCACTATCAAAGGGCCAGTGTCTTTTTCAATTAAGCCTTGAATCGTCGCCTCTACCTCTTCGAGATTGTCAAAGTTCCAGAGCGGATTACAGCGGGTGCGAATTTCACCAGGAGTTTGCGCGCCTCTGAGCATCAAGACGCACAACACCCCTACCTCTTCTTCGGTCAACTCGTAAGACTTCTCGAATACATGCCCGTATTTGAGAACCCGGCTGTCAGCGCCCTTGAAAACCCACGCCAGACTTTTTTCGCGCAAGCTGTCCAGGGCCCGCATCACGGTTTGTTCTTCGTAAGAGACCACCGGATTGCGGCTTGATTTCTGATTGCAGGCATTCATCAGCGCGTTAAGCGACATCGGGTAGTATTCGGGCAGCGTGATCTTTTTTTCAATCAGCGAACCGAGAACGCGAACCTCAACTTCGTTCAAGATAAATTTCATTGCAAGTCACCTTTCAATCAGTACTGGTCGCCGCATGAGCATCGCTTTCTCTTTGCGAGCGAAGGTATTTTCCAAACACCCCGTTCCAGGGCGGAATGACGATCGAAACAGAGCCTTCGGCTTGCGTCATACAAGCCAGTCGAATTAGGGGACGGTCTTGTTCCGTGTCAATATATCCGAACTCTTTAATGCGGCGATACTCAAGCGCTTCTATTTTTGAAACATGTTCGTTGCCGCCGAGCACGCCTACCCAACAAGTGCCGCAAGCAGCCGAGCGACATTCAATAGGGATGGGTCCTTCGCCTGTGACGCAGCGCGGGTCTTTGGAATGGAAATCGCGTTTGTCTTCTGCGGCGGCTGTGGTCAGGTGCTGCGTCGAGATGATTTTGAAAGCTGCCTCATCTTCGTTCTCGTTGAAAGTAACTTTGTACTGCTTTTTCTCGCCTCTTAAAAATCCGAATACACCTTGCCCTTCATCGCGGGCGCGGTCTCGCAAAACCTGTTCAGGAGTTTTGCTGGCGACTTTTTTGTCGAGGCTGACCTTGCCCGATGCGGCTTTGAAAGTTTCGCTACCAACATGCTGCAAAGTCATGAAGGCTACGGCTGTGATCCCTGTGACGAGCGACACATCAACTTGGATTTGCTTTGCTACTTCACGGGCTATATCGAGGATTTGTGCCGATAATTCAAGGCTTTTTGGCGCGGCGGATGAAAGAGCAAGATTTGCAACAGCCGTTTTCACCTGCGACCAATAACGATGCCCATAGAGAAAATGATGCGAATCGTCTATCTGGTCTTTCAGATAAACTTTGCCGTTGAGTTGGAGTGTTTGGCTCAGCGTTTCAAGGTCTTCGGCTTGTTGCAAAGCGTGGAGCAATGAAATCGGATAGAAATAAAACCATATTTGCGTAGCCCGTTTATCCACTTCGTGAGTCGAAGGCAAAAGCGTTTGAATTACCTCGCGCCATTTTTCATCGTCGTGTTGATTTAAGAAAGCTTCAAACAAAGAACCGCTGTTGGTTTCCATAATCGTATGTTTATACCCTTCTGATTTCGGTTAGATTTGAGATGCGAAATTCTACCAGTAAGGAAGAGTTGTCTCAACGCAAGATGAACTGCGCTATCATTTCATGAGATTCACAGCGAACGATTCCTGCTATGAAGCGTCGCCGATGATGACAAAAGCTGCCCAGTAAAAAGGGTGCCGGTACTCCTTCATCTTCAGCAGTCTCAATGCCGCCCGCCTCATTGCCTCTGCTTTCGTTATTTTCTGGCCGCGATTTTCACCCCTGAGATTCCTGTGAAACGCTACCATCAACTCTGTCGTCGAAGCCGACTCCACTTTCCACTGGCTCACCACTGTCGCCGGACTCCCAGCCACAAACAGCGCCCACGACAACCCGATCATCCCTTCGCCCGCACCGAGTTTACCTCTTGCGGTCTCGCAGGCCGACAACACCACCAGATCAGCTTTTAGTTCCAGATTCATGATCTCCCAGGCTTCGAGCAGACCGTCCTCATTGCTGTCTCCCTGGCTGCGTGCCAGCACAATCTGTGAATACATGGGGCTGGCATCGTTGAGGATGCCATGCGTCGCCAGATGCAGGATGCGACTGCCTCCGGCATCGGCTTTGACTCTCGCTTCGCTGGCCTCCTGTCCGACATAAACTTTGCTGCGCGAGGAGGTGTAGAGTTGGCCCAACAGCTTAACTTGGCGCTCGGCCTCCGGCAGCGGCAGGAGTTGTTCACCCATCATAATGGCTTTGACCCGCGTCGAGGTCTCGCCTGCGACAATAGGGTTGCCGACTGCCAGCAGAGTTGCCGAAGCCGTGGTGCTGCGAGTCTGCCTGGTTTTAACCATTTTATGAAGGACGGTCAGCGACGGGGCATAGGAGATGGCGCAGTCTTCAATCAGAAAATGGTCGCGCCTTGGCTGCAAGGCTTGAAAGGGCAACTCCCAGAGCACGCCATCGGGGATGATAATCAGGTTAGTTTTTGCCGCCAATGAAGCGCGAGCCGGGCGCAGCAACAAGTCGTAGAATTTGGTTGCCAGATCCTGGTAGGCGACGCGCCGGTCAGCCAGGCGCTGGCGGAACTCCTGGCACAGCTTTACCAATTCTTTCTGTTTGATGTCAATCTTGTAGACCTCCAAATCAGCGGCGGATTGCGAGGCACCTGGGTTTTTGGTCAGGACGAAAAGGTAAGTCTGATCTTCGCTGACAACGAATTCCAGCAGCGCGGTCTTGTCGTCAGGGATGAGCGCAGCGGCTTCTGTCAGAGAGAGGGTCTGCGCCTGCCCGCGCTGGACTTTTAATTCGGGATGCGCGGCATAGAGGGAGGTCTGGAAGGCTTCCATGTCAAGGCGTGCCTTTTGCAGTCGCGCATTCAAATCATTGAGGCGAACTGAGTCTTGCTGGGTACGGAGTTTCTCTTTATAAATTTGCGCGTTGAGCGAGACGAGTTCGGAATTGAACCTTTGTTCCTGTTGTTTTTCCGTGAGGCTCATGGCTTTTGTGATATTGAGTTTGCCGGTTTGCAAGACATCTAGGAGCGCGCGAGCCTTGACGCGTTCGGCGAAAGCAAAGGCCTCTGTGTTTTTGTTTTGACCGATCAACAGACTCACCATTCCATAATACGGAGCGAGTTTTCCGGCAAAGAATTGCTGTTGCTGCTGCTCGTTACCGGCGATTTGATTGCGGGTTTCTTCAATGGCAGAAATGGCATCGGCAAAAGCCTTTTTTGCTTCGTCAGGCTGGTTTAGAGCTTGATAGGACTGTCCTGCCACAATGCGTGATTCCCAAATTAGATTGGGCGAGCCGATTTGCTGAGCGAGGTCGGCGGCGCGGTTGGCAAACTCGACGGCTTGTTTATGGTTGCTTTGCGATTGATGAATCCCCCCCAGATTATTCAATACGTAACCAATTTCAGTCTTGTCTCCAATTTCCTGTGTGAGTCTCAGGCTCTTTTGATAATACTCAAGCGCCTGTCTGTAGTCGCCCAGTGTATCGTGAATAATCCCTATGTTATTCAGCGTGTTAGCAATCCCAGACTGGTTACCAATTTCTTCTGCGAGTTTCAGACTCTTGTCATAATACTCAAGCGCCTGTCTGTAATTGCCCTGTGACCGATGAATCATCCCTATGTTATTTAGCGATCTAGCAACCCCACCTTTGTCACCGATTTCCTGTGCGAGTTTCAGGCTCTTGTCATAATACTCAAGCGCCTGTGGATAGTTGCCTTGAGATTGATGAACAATCCCCAAGTTAGTCAGCGCGTTACCAATGCCTAACTTATCTCCCATGCCTTCTTTGATTTTCAGGCTCTTGTGAAAATACTCGAGTCCCTGCCTATAATTGCCCTGCAAGCGGTGAACAAATCCTATGTTATTCAGCGTGTTAGCAATCCCAAGCTGGTCACCGAATTCCTCTGCGATTTTCAAGCTCTTGTCATAATACTCAAGCGCTTGTCTGTAGTCGCCCAGTGTATCGAGAACCACTCCTATATTACCCAGCGCGCCACCAATCATAGACTTGGCACCGATTTCCTGTGCGAGTTTCAAGAATTTGTCATAATACTCAAGCGCCTCCAAGTAGTTACCCTGCGATTTGTGAACCGTCCCTATGCTATTTAGCGCCATACCAATCACAGACTTGTCACCGATTTCCTGTGCAAGTTTCAGACTCTTGTGAGAATTCTCAAGTGCCTGTCTGTAATCACTCTGCGAGTGATGAACAATGCCTATGGTATTTAGCACGTTAGCCATTCCCTCTTTGTCACCGATTTCCTGTGCGAGTTTCAGACTCTTGTCATAATACTCAAGCGCTTGTGGATAGTTGCTCTGTCTTAGGTGAATATTGCCCATGTTGCGCAGCACAAGAACTGAACCCTTTTGATCGTTCAATTGATTGGCTATCTCT
>JANMSG010000338.1:0-7147 GCA_031389065.1 Acidobacteriota bacterium
CCGCGCCCTTCAATGTGAAGCTTTTCAAAGGCTGTAGGTGCCGCGCCAATGCCGACGTTCCCTTCTGTATTGATAGAGATGCCACGATCTATACCGGGAGGGCCCCCTAAAGGACCCGCCAATAACTTCAATGTCGAACCATCAAAGCGGATGTCGGCTCTGGGTCCAATGCTGGCGCCATCGTCGCTGCGGCGGGTGATTGCCATCCCTGTTTCGCCGTTGGGCGTACCGAAGGCAACATCTCCCCCGCTTCCGCCCGGTGTCAGGATGGTGTTTCCGTTGACGTGAAAGCGCCAACCGGCTTTCGGAGCTATCGCCCCAATGCCGACGTTGCCTGCTGTATCTACAGTTATTCCATTTGCTGGTGACGGAGGGCCACCGTTGGCGCCAGCCACTAATTTCAGTGTCGAACCGTTAAATCTGATATCAGCTCTGGGTCCATTGGAGGAGCCGTCGTCGTTGCGCGGACCCATCAATATCCCCATCCCTAATTCTCCGTTGGGTGTACTGAAGGTAACGTCCCCAAGGCTTCCAGATGGGGTCAGGAAGGTAGGTCCGTTGACATGGAAACGAAAACCGGGTTGCGGAGTCGTCGTCCCGATACCGATGCTGCCGTCGACTTCGGTGATCTCAGAAACGCCGATCTCCTCTTCGGAGGTGAACTTGACGATCTGTCCCGCCACGCCGGTACCGGCAATCGTCAAATTTGACTTCCCTTCTTTCTTGTCTTTCTTCGCTTTAATATTTTCGCCTTCGCGTTTGGCTATGCTGTCGCCGCTTTCTTCGTTACGGCGCGTGGCATCTACACCGGTGGAGTTGTCGTTGCGTGGAGCAGTGGTGCCTGCGATGGTCACGCTTTCGTCGCGCGCTACGGTCAACTCTGTGCCGACGCCATTGTCGTTTTGACTGGTCATCCATAGCTTATCTGCGATGCTGTCGCGGTCTTTGGCTCGATCCACAATAAAATGACCGCGCCGTACACGCGCCGTCTCCGCTCCGATTTCTTTGATCGACAGCGTGTAGGCATACAGCCCGCTCTTAATCGCTTCGCCGTTGGCGTTGTGCAAATGCCAGTTGATTTCCGACTCGCTGATCGTGCCGCTGTCGTAAACCGTTTCGCCGCTCTGGTTGAAAATTTGCAACTGCATCTCCTGGACGGCTTTCTGCGCTGTGAAGCGCACTTTTTCTTGTTGAATGATGATCGTAACCGCCTGGGATACAGTGTTATTGACTTGATTGTCTTGTGCCTGTTGGGCTCGCGCTATCGGCGCACAGAGCAGGGCACAAAGCAGCATGGTAATAAAACGTTTTGTGATATTCATTGTTGAATCTCCTTTAATTAAGTAATAACCATTTGTTAAACCCGCCCTTGGCGCGCTTGCACAGAGCGGTAGTTTCGCTTTCAACCTATCCTGACAAGCAGCAATAAGTGCGCTTGCACCAACAGGTGGTAAAGGCTGACAAAACATGTCGGTCAGTTTTTTCAGCGGAATAAATGAGAGGTTCCATCACGGCAATGGACGGCGGTTCAAGCCGTAAAGAAGTGAGATTGACTTTGGGAATGAAAGAGATTGGCGGTCGCCTGGTTCGTCAACCGACGTTTTCCTTTGGTGAATAATAAGCGCAGATCTTGCGTCCTTGATAGGTGCCTCTTATGCAGGCGGACTTTCGATCAACAGTGCCGTCGATGAGGGGAGCCAGAGGAGCAATGACGAATGAACTCCAAACCCCTAGAACAGCGCCAAACACCCGCCCAACTACATAGAAGAAGATGAGTATGAGGGGAACGCTCATAGCGCTTAAAATAAAGTTTCTGGTTTCCGGATCCATGAGTTCTGACCTCCAGGTTTGCCACTCTTTATCAGTTTTCACTGATAAAGAGTGGCTTGCAGATAGGCATACAAAATGCAAAGAAGGTAAGAGCAGTGTGAAGGTCGTTGCCTCGCTATTCAAAATTTCTTGGGCGATATTTTGAATAAAGGTTTTTGCAGGCTTGGGAATCGTGTTTTTGGACGCACCAACATTTTCTCATTCAACTTGTTGGCGACAAGGATCATCTCGAAGTCACCGGAAGCTCCCGATGGAAAATCGGGTCTCACCCGCCGTAAGGTCACCTCGCCAGACCAGGCCAATGGTCGGAATACTCTCCTGTAGGTATAAATGCTCGATGAGATTGTTGCATCATTAATCCACCGATAACCTTTTAACGAGGTGACGGAGACGCTAAGAGGGACACCCTCCGGTAACTCTCTAATGTTGTAGGTGCACACGTAGTAATCGTTTGTCTCCGCAAATCCTAAACGGTAGGCGTTACCCACTACGCTGCCTGCTTGAGAATAGGCGGCAATCCCGATTGCCTCGCAAGGGCGTTCGGCCAAAGGTTTCCCCTCGCTCTTTTTCCATTTGATCTTGCCGTTGATTGATCCTGCGGTTTGTGCCGAAATCGAAATCGCGCAAATGCCAATCATAAGCAGCAGCTTGACGCCATAGAAAAGTCTCTTTATTTTGCTATTCATTGTGTTTCTCCTATGTTTCAGTTCCATATCTTTTTATCTTTACCAATCATCTGCGCGAAGAATTCAAAAGAGTTGATGTTTCGCGCACGCTTGTCCGTTCAAATTTCATCTACCCAGGTGATTAACTCTTTGCCAAACTTGTCCGGCGCGGAAGGCAAGAGAGTTTGGTTACCACAGAAGTAGTCACGCTCAAAAGTTTTAATCCCGATTTGATGAAGAATACGATCTGGTTACCTGTGGTAATCTTCGAGCCCTTGAACCGGGAATCCAATTCTCCAGTTGGTACAGCATTCAACCTTGCACAAGCCGACTGCTTGCCGAGAATGCCGCCGGAAAGTGTGCCCAGCAGCGAGGTATCGCCGATGCGGAAGATGTAGAGACTGTGTTCGGTTTGAATCAATAAGGTGTCGTCGGGCATCAAGCCGTCTAGTTCTACCTCTTTCACGTGCTGGACTAGCCTATTCTCTTCTTTTATTTTGCTCATGATCTTGGTTTCTCCTTTTACAAATCGTTACCTCGTTCATCACAATTCAGCATCTGCCGGAAAGCCTTTCCTGCTTTCAATCACAAGTGATAAGGACGCCCAAAACATGTCGGCAAGTTCGATAGAGTGCAACTGTGTAGATTAGAAAAGCCGTGATGTGAGGAAAACTGCGCACTTCACATCACGGCTTTGTCGTTTGAATCGGGAAATCTATCCCACAATGCCCACGCTGGTTTCAACGCCAGCGGTTGTCATAGGCAAGCCAAACAGGCTTTCCATTGCCCGGCACGATTGCGTGGTCGCCCTAACGCTACCAAGTCAACCGTCAACGCACGATCGGAGGAGTCGTTGTCGGAATCAGCGCAATGACTTTTTTGAAGCCGACAAATCCCCTGCCGATCTCAAGTGGGCCTTCCCACGTCTCTTTCAATCTGGCAAGTCGATTCGGAGCGGTCAATCCGAGATGTTTGTACCACCACACTCTGCCATCGTCGAAGATGCCGAGCATCACGCCATCGCCTGCCGGAACGATTTGCCGGAAGCTGTGCCATCCCGTGCCCACCTGACGCGGTGTTGACCAGGACCGCTCGCCCGTTGCGTAGCCGATGTGTTGGTACAGCCACAGCGTGCCATCGGCTTTGACTGCGTATACCTTTCCCTCGCCGGTCGAAAAAATATCTCTGAAATTCTGCCAGCCCGCGCCCACAGCTTTGGGCGCGCTCAAGGTATTGGCTCCGCCGCCGTCAGCGTAGCCACTGTGACGGTACCACAGCAGGCTACCGTCTTCTTTGAGCGCGTAAATCATGCCGTCGCCGCCTGAAAATATCTTGGTGAAGCGCCAGTCCCGACCGATATTTATCCAATTCTTCCATCGAAAAGTGCCATCATTGAAGCCGTCGTGCTGCGCCCAACTCAGAGCGCCCTCGTTTGTGAGCGCGTAAACGCTGTTGCCGCCGGCAGCAATCACATCTTTGAAGCCAGCCCAGCCGTTGCCCACTCTTTTGGGTCCCTGCCAGGCGGCAGCGCCGCTATCTTTGCGGTACCACAGTAAATCGCCATCATTTTTTATCGTATAGACCCACATCGGCTGATAATTGGGCGGCGTTGTGCCAAATTTGCCGACGAACGGCGCCGGGGGTACGAAGGCTCCCAGGTAGCGATTGATTTCATCCCAAAGCGGAGCAATCGGAGCATCGGCAGAGCGCGGGGTTTCCGTAGCCCACGTCCAGGAGTCAGCGGCATCGCACACTTTGCCCTTCACGCATTTCGATTTACACCTGGCGTGGACACCAAAAAGAAGATCGCCAGAAGGACCCTTCACAAACGACGGTCCGCCGCTGTCACCGCCGGCAATCATTGGACCGCTGGCGCTGGGAAACCAAACCAGATGATCCCCTCCCTTACCGGTCTCCTGATCGGTGGTGAAGTTCGCCACACGGTATAGTCCATCGCTTTGCGACGCCATGGCGGTTGCGCCGGAGCCTGTCGCGAACTGGTTGATGCCGCGCCCGTATGCCGTGAGCGACACCTGCGTCAAATTACCTTGATAGACTTCGCGGTTGTACCCTTCGTTGGGTCCTGTGAAGGGATCTGCGACGCGTATGATGGCGACATCCATCGGTCGAAATGAGATGATGCGCATGGACTTCCGCACTTGTGTGCCTTTGCTCCAGTTGGCTGTCAGGGTAACGCTGTTCTCAGGGACATTGATGAACTGTCCCGGATTTGCCGGGTCGGGCGAATCAATGCAGTGAGCGGCTGTGATCACCCAGTTGTTCCGCAGCAAAGAGCCACTGCATCCTGTGCTCAATTCTACCAAGCCATATTTCTCTTGATCCGCGGCACTGACCACCGCAGCGTTACCGGCAAGCCCCTGTTGTACTTTGCCGATGTTCTCCTTTTGTGCGCCGACGACACCGACGAAGGTGGTTGCCAACACGGCGGCAAGAACAATCAGGTATAGGCGGGCAACACGCCTGAATTTTTTGCGAAAAATAAATTGTAGGCAGGGATGCTTCAGGGTCAACAATGCGACACCCATCGTGGCTAGCTTACGTTTTATCGTAATCTCATTTTTCATAATTTTCTCCATCTTTATCCTTAAACTAAATATATTTTCAATTTCCGGAAGCTATCATTGCGCTTCCACAGCCGAGTGGAAATTGATGGCAAAACATGTCGCGGTGATTTTTTACGCTGAGAATGGCAAATAAAAAATTGGCTGGTTGGTTCTATTCGGCAGGTGAAATGTGAAGATGGAAGGGTCGCTGAAGAAGACCCTTAAATGGTGAGTAGCGAATCTATGACTTTTAAGAAAATGCCTTTGTCGTACCACCTTATGTTCATTAAATAATTAATCCTGCAACTGTAGCCCGCGAAGGCGGGCGATAGCATAGAGCCCCGTGCGGTAGCGCGGGGTCGGCAAGCGTCGTAGTTTCCACAAGCCCGTGAAACGGGCGATAGATTTTCATCCAGTGATCTATCACCCGCTTCGCGGGCTCGGAGAAACAATTACGACTCTTACCCAGCGTTGCGCTACGCTTCACACTGGGCTTTATACTGTCGCCCGCTACGCAGGCTTGTCGGATTATTGATTCTCAATAGCGCTTTATTTTTGCCCGTACCCTGTCGGGACTGACGCTTTCGAGAACCAGTGAGCCTGCCTTATAAACCTTGTTTCCTAAAGCGTCCTGAACGGTGATGATGTAATAATCCACCTCTTTACCTGGACCGAGATGGGCATAAAGATCGTGTTCGGTGCGCTCGCCGATCAGTCCCGTAGTGATTGTCGGGATCAGCGCCTTGTTTGGGTTATACGGGGCTTTCTTGAATCGCGGTGGACTCAGCGACACAGGCGGCTGGTCGGAAAACTCTATGGTTACGTGCGTAGCGCAGGGCGTGCGAAATAGAAACTCAAACCTGTCTGCCGGATGTCGAACGATCGTCAGGTCATTGATCTTTTGTTGACAGGAATAGAGTCTATAGGAATTCTCTTGTCTCGCCTTCGCGGCATCAATTGATATTTTGCCGGTCCCTCTGGCCGGTGGTCCCTCCTGGGCGCTTGCTGTCAAGCCCACGGTTTGCCCTATGGCGATAACCAACAATCCAATAAGCAGAAAGAATGTTGCTCTTGTAATTAGCTTAGAAATATTTAATTTTGTAGTTCTCATGATTTAATCTCCTTTCATTGACGGGTGACAAAACGGAGCAAATCATGTCGGCAGAATTTTTTGGCGGGCTTATTTAATTTTTTACCCGGAAGAAATATCTTTCTACCTCTTCCATTTGGCCATGATCACCGACACCCGAAAGTGTCAGGATGTAATCATTTCTGACCAGCTTTTTCGCAGGGATTTTGATCGATACGGTCGCGCCATCTTTGCTGCTACGGGCTTTCAAACTTCGTTGGCTGAAGACCTGCGCACCGTCAATGATACGAAGCAGCGCTTGATAACTCGAATAATCGTCAGCATCGAATCTGACTTGAAGCCGCACGGTCTCTATTGTGGGTGCGATTGCAAGAGTCTTTGCGCCTTCGTTGCTGCCTCTGATGGAGCCGGGAAATAGGAAAAATGAGGCAATGGGGGGCGACGCAGGCTCTTTTGTCTGTCGCTGAGGGAGTTGCTTTTCCATCTCTTTTTGCTGCTGGCGCAATCGCTCTAACTCTTTCGCCAGATCATCGCTTTGTGCATTGCCCGTTGATAACTCTTGTTGGAGTTCTTCTATCTTTCGATTGAGCTCCTGCTGGCGTTGCTCAAAGCTGTTACGCTCTTGATTTGCAGCAATGAGGTCGCGCCGCAAAGTAGCAATTTTAAACCCCGCCCAGAGACTGCCGATCAACAGGATGAGCATCATTGCGATAGCCAACTGCGGAATCCATGCAGAAGCGCGCCAATTGGCTACCGAAGCCTGCCAGAAGGAGACGGACTTCTCTTTTGTCTCTTTCTGTTGGTGAAGCTCTGCTGTTTGTACTTGCGCGGTCGCCCGCCTGAGCGTGCCCGCAAAAGCAACTTTCTGGCGACGGGCTGTCGTAGTCTGTTTTAAACCTTCATATCGCTCGCTTTATTTGCGCGATTGTTTTTGACGGGCATAATTATCATTCATTTGTTTTTCGACCGTACAGTTTTGCTCAAAGGTTTCGACGTCG
>JANMSG010000346.1:0-3563 GCA_031389065.1 Acidobacteriota bacterium
CGCTTCTCGTTTATCGTAGAAAATATGACCTAAAACCAAGAAGATTCTCATGAGAAAAAAGAAGCAGGATAAAGCACAAAAACCGGCTGAAGCGATGATTGAATTCAACCTTTTTGCCCCGACAATTGAAGGCGCTGTGGTGATCGGTTCGTTTTCAGAGTGGAACGATATTCCTCTGAAAAAAGGCGAGGATGGCTTTTTCCGCACCTCTGTAGCTTTGCAAGATGGCGATTACCAATACCGCTTCAAAGTGCAGTCAAAGAGCTGGTTTTATCAGGAAAATCAGTGGGTAACGATCACAGACCCTTATGCAACGGACATTGACGATGCAAGCCAAAATGGCGTGATTCACATAAAAAATGGCAAGCGCATTGTTGATGAATACGTTTGGCAACACGATAACACACTGCTGCCGGTTGATACTCAACTGGTGATTTACGAACTACACGTAGGCGATTTTTCAGGAGGCGAAGGCGACCCTTTTCGCAGAGGAAACTACGCCGATTTGATCGCCAGACTCGACCATCTTACAGAATTGGGAATCAACGCCATTGAATTAATGCCTGTGAAAGAATTTCCCGGCGACCGCAGTTGGGGATACAACCCGAAATACTTCTTTGCAACGGAATCAAGCTACGGTTCGACAGCCGAGTTGAAACATTTGATTGATGAATGTCATGCTCGCCGTATTCGCGTGATGATTGATGGCGTTTACAATCATTCAGATTCAGAGGCTCCCCTGACGCAGATTGATCACGATTACTGGTATCACCGCAACCCGCAAGATTCTGAACTGAATTGGGGACCTCAGTTTAACTATGAATTTTTTGATGAAAAAATGAAAACCATGCCGGCGAGAAAATTCATAGGCGATGCTGTGCGTTTCTGGATTCAGGAATATCACATTGATGGCATCCGTTATGATGCGGCGCGGCAAATCGGCAATTACGATTTTATGAAATGGATCGTCGAAGAGACCAAAGAGACCATGCCCTTCAAACCTTTTTATAATGTCGCAGAATATCTCCCTCCTGAGCCCAGCATCACAGGCCCCGATGGTCCTATGGATGGTTGCTGGCACGATTTTTTTATGCACACAATTGTTGAAAGCCTTTGCACAGATGAGTGCAATCTGGAAGCCATCAAAGATGTAATTGACGCCAAACGCAAAGGCTTTATGGAAGCTACCAATGTTGTCAATTACCTGAGCAACCATGACCATGACCGCTTGATGGCGAGACTTGGCGAGCAAGACATTTTCGGCGACGAAGGGTTCCGCAGAGCGAAACTGGGCGCGGCGATTTTAATGACCGCTTTCGGAATTCCTATGCTCTGGATGGGAGAGGAATTTGGCGAGTTCAAACCAAAAACAATTGACGAAAATAAACTCAACTGGCAGCTGCTTGCCAACGAGCAGCAAAGAGATTTGTTCAACCACTACAAAGGGCTCATCGCCTTACGTACCGAGCACCCTGCACTTGGTTCAGATAATATTTCTTTCTTCCACGAAGACGTTGAGAATAAAGTTTTAGCTTATGAGCGTTGGGCAGAAAGTGGAGAGAAATTGCTTGTCGTGTTGAATTTTTCGGGGCAAGCGCTTGCCGGATACACGCTTGCAAATGTCCCTGAAGATGGCTCTTGGAAAGCCTGGATAGGAGATGCCAGCGTCGAATCCAACGAACACAAAATCGTTCTTGATTTGCAAGAACGCGAAGCAAAAATACTGTTGAAATAAATGGAAGGGGCGCAAGATGAAGGAGCGGTAACGTCCTTGATGTTAATAATCGTACCTGCCCGTTACCGCAGGCGGTACTGACGGTACCGTGCTTCTTGGCATCTACCTGTTGTGTACTTCTCGCTACCTTGCACAATATTTGTATCGCGAAGAAAAGTTCCGTGTTACTATTTCTGCCGAACGATTACACAGATACACAAATTGCCGTTCCCTCTACGGCTTGACGAATTTGCAGGAAGTATCGCTCACGAATCTCGCACCCCCTTCCCTTCACCTGCTTTCAGAAACCATTGCGGGCACGGGCAAATGACAGGGAATCAGCGAGCGACTATTTTTATTGAATTCAGATGGTGTACGTTATGAGTGAATCTGCAAACTGTCAAAAACTTCGCAAAGGAATCCGAGCAATTCGTCTGGAATTAGAAGAACTGGTGAACGCGATTGCAAACGACGAAGTCGGAAATTTGCAAATAGACCACGCTCTACATATTTCAATCAAACCGGCGAGCGATTTTTTCGATGAGATCACGCAATCCGATTTATTGCCCGAAGACGAAGATTTGTATCGCCGGGTCGTGACGCTGATCACCGATTTAGGCTACGCTTCGACGATTGTTTTGCAACAGAAACTCGGCATCAACTACAGCCAAGCCGTCACCATCGTCGCTGATTTAGAGCGTGATGGATTAGTCGAGCAGGCTCCTGGATTCAGACCGCACAAAGTTCTTCCTGCTGCCTATGCGGCGCGTCAAAGCCTTGAGATCAATCTCGAAGAACAAAAGCATCCGGACTATAACGGCCGTTCGCTACTCATCTCGTAGTGTTTGAAATTTCACATCATGTTGTTCAATCGGGTATTTTAAAATTCCAAACTGATGGCAGAAGGCTTGATGAAAGCAGAACCGCCGCTGCCTAAAAAAAAGTAGTGGAAGCAATTGAGCCTTGACAATCTCGGCATCTACCTGTGAAGTGGCGTGCTTATTTCTACTGCACTCTATAAAAAGCCTCGCCGTCAACATTCCAGCCTTTCAGATTGATTTTTAATCTCCATTTCAATTGACATAGTTTAGGTCAGGCATAGAAAATAGCCTCCGCTTCATCACAGCTTCACAGTACGTCTCTATCGGAGGAAAATATGAATAAAGAAATCTCGAATACTGCTGTGCAAGAATCGCCGGTCGTTCCCTTTAAGCCTTATATTCCCGCCTCGGTGAGAATGCGCGAATTGACGCCGCTACCGCTCATCGTCGGCACCTTACTGGGCATGGTATTCGGTGCCTCGTCGCTTTATCTGGTTCTTAAAGTTGGCATCACGGTCAGCGCCTCTATCCCCGTTGCGGTCATTTCCATCAGCATCTTTGCGCTGCTTTCCAAATTCGGTTTGCGCAACGCGACGATTCTCGAAAACAACATCGTGCAGACAGCTGGCTCGGCAGGTGAATCCATAGCCTTCGGTGTGGGTGTGACGATGCCCGCAGTTCTCGTGCTGGGTTTTGACCTCGAAATTACTCGCGTCTTACTTGTAGGGGTACTCGGCGGCTTGCTGGGCATATTAATGATGATTCCTTTGCGGCGCGCCTTGATTGTCCAACAACATGGAATATTGAAGTACCCTGAAGGAACGGCCTGCGCTGAAGTGTTGAAAGCGGGAGCTTCGGAAGAATCGCGGGCAGCTGCAGCAGAAGGTACAGGGGAAACAATGGTCGAAGCCACGGGCGCGAAAACCATCTTCACAGGCTTTACCATCGGACTGCTTTACCAGTCTGCTATGGGAGCCTTCAAGCTCTGGAAAGATACTCCCAGGAAGATCTTCGGCGCGCCATTTGAA
>JANMSG010000363.1:0-2395 GCA_031389065.1 Acidobacteriota bacterium
GCAATCTCTTGCCAGGGGTGACGGATGTTTGAAAGGATCTCGTAACCTGTGACGGCGTGTTTGTTCAACTCTTTGAATTCGCGGTCTGTCAAAGGGCGCGGGTTGTTGATGATGCTGCGGTCAACGGTGATTTTGCCTATGTCGTGCAAATAACCGGCTACACCTATGTATTCAAGCTCATCGCCGGTTACGCCCAACTCTCTGGCAATGGCTTCTGAATAACGCGCGACGCGATCCGAATGCCCTTTGGTGTAAGCGTCCTTCAAATCAATGGCGGAACCGAAGGCGCGAACCACATCTTTATAGACCAGGCGCATTTCTCTATAGAGGCGGCGATTCTCTTCAGCTTTGCGTTTGAGCGAAATCATCAAACGCTGGTTGAAAAACGCCAAGCCGATATGACGGCTGATGGTGTTGATGATGTCCAGATCATCTTCGCTGTATTCATCGCCTGAAATTTTTTCCGATAGATAAATCAAGCCCATCAATTCGCCTTGCACAATCATTGGCACGGCTAAATATGCCCGAAGTTTTTTGAACATCTCGCTGTTGCGACGAACGAAATGCGCCAAGCCGTTGCGCTCCGCGTGGAGTTTGATCGGTCGCGTGCGCGAAGCGATCTTTGTCGCTTCATCTTGACCGAGTTCAATTTTCTGTCCCAACGCTCCGGTCAAGCCTTTGGCTGCGACAATCTTTAACTGTCTGGGCTTGGCGCTGAACCTGGCAATCGCGCCTTTTGGAATCGCCAAGGTTCCAAGACAAGTGTAAAGCGATGCGCGTATGACTTCATCAAACTCTTTGGTAGAGTTTATCTCTGAACCTAACTCCGTCAGAGCGTTGATCGTATGTAGCATTTTCCTCAGTTCAAGTTTCATTTTCAAACTCCTATTGGAGAGCATACCCCTTGCTCGTATCTATTTTTCAAAGCTCACAAATATACAAGCGCTTTGCCTGTCTTGCTCAACGCGTTTAGGATTGCAAATCAAATAACTGCACCTTGTACGGGCGACTCTCTTGGTCGCCCGTACAGGGCATTTGAAAAAAAACATAACGATGCAGATGCTTTAATCCACGATCCTACGTTTGCGTGTGCAACCTATCAAGCGCTGTCTGTTCGGTTTCTTCGATATTGACGTGCGATAATAAGCCCAGCATCTCGAACAACTCGCGATTAGTTTCGCTGAGGTTTGAAAGGAACAACGTGGCTTTTGCCTGATTCACCGTCTCGATCACACCCAGCAAAATCGAAATACCTATGCTGTTTATCAATTCCGTCTCTTCAAAATTAATCACTAAGCGGCGCACGCCTTTGCCAAGAAATTCCTCACATTGATGTTCGAGGACCTCCCCACGGAGTTGATTGAGATAGGCACCTGGATAAATGATCGCCGCGCCATCTACGACTTTTGCTTTCACATCAACAGCCTTCATACAAATCTCCTCGTTCGCCGATGATTCAAAAGGCGAAGTGATGTAGAGCAATTTGCAATTGCGTGTTCGGCAAACTTCCATTTACCGTCGTCAACAACAACGGCAAACCGGGGTTTGTCGGACATCCAATTCGTTCGCTCAACTGTAAATCAATCTAGATTTACAAATTCCTGCAATGTCCTGTTTCAGGAAAGTAGGGGGTAAGTGAATTTAGGCTTTTGTAAAACTACGACTTACTTTTTGGCAGGAAGTGGGGCATGCCAAATGAAGAGCCAGTATGTTACTGCGTATCGGGTCGTTTCAGCAACTTGGTCATCACTAGAGTTGCTCCATCATCTGTGCGTTCAAAACGCACTTCATCCATCAAGCCGCGAATGATCTTCAAGCCGCGACCCCGCGATCCTTTTAATGTATCACTGGAATCTGATACAACCGCTTCACCATTCATCCAGCCAAAAGTCTTGCCTCTGTTCGACACGGTGATGACCAGACGATCATCTTCAAAGGCAAAGCGATGATAAATCTTTCTATCGGGGCTATCGCTATGCTCTGCGGCGTTGATGCACGCTTCGATTAAAGCCGTCTTGATTTGATTGATGGATTCTTTGTCGAAATCGGCAGCGCGAGCGATCTGTTCGACGGTGCGAGCGGCTATCAACTCTGCTTCGTCCTCGATGGGAATAATCAATTCCACTTCGCTGGTACTGCTTGACCGTGCATCTTTCTCTGCGCTCTTTATCAAATAATCGTAAAGCAGATCAAGCTGCGTATATGTCGAACAATAAGCTTTTGCCGCCTTCAACTGTTTTTTCGCCGCCTGTGAAAAACCTTCTTTGCTGATGAACCAGCGCACAGTCTTGGCTTGCAGACCTATTCGCAGATTGCGCGAGGCTGTCTCTAAACGATTTTCAATTTGTTGCAAAGCTTCGAGTTCAAGCGACTCTTTTGAATTGACCAGCGCAAT
>JANMSG010000101.1:0-5587 GCA_031389065.1 Acidobacteriota bacterium
GCTTTTGCGCTCCAAACCCTGACTTTGCAATAGCCCTAGGCAAAGATGAATGATGTCCGATTAACTCTATGAACCAGGAGTAGTGATTGCCATCGTGATGGCTCAAATGCAATGCCGAAACGGCAAACACTGCGAGCGCCATCACCCATAAGGTTTGCAGCCAGCCTTTTTGCTTGCGGGTAAAAAAATATAAAGGCACGATAAGCGTTCCAAAACTCAGCGTCAGCATCAGTAATGCCAGCCGCGAAGGATACGCTTGCCAAACCATTGCCGAGTAAAAATGCAAAACCGCAGCAACGGAACTTACCGCATATGCTGCGCCGACAATCCAAACGGCCGCCTGTTTTGCAGGTAAAGTTCGCTTGTCGCCAATGACTGCGTGAACCACTACCGCCGGCAAAAAGCCCAAAGCAGTAAACGCTGCCGCCATAAAAATTGCCGGAGGCTGACTAATAACCAGTTCCCGGTAGACATAATTGACCAGCGCCCCCAGGTTCCAAATCAACCCTAAAATACTCGCCGCCAGTAAGAGCTTGTCAGTAGACGCCCGAACCCCTATCTCTTTTTTTGCCTCGCGCTCACGAGGAATACGCAAGACCATCAGCAGCAGCAAGCCATAGAGCATAGCGCCGGTGATGAAGCCGATGAGGTTGACGATGGTTGCTGCATCTTTGGAGTTCATAAAATTCACACTGGAAAATATAACCTTCATGAAAATGAATTCTTAGCAAACCATCAAACCACCTGTAGGGGCAAGGCTGCTGTGGTTGCCCCTTTGAGAAGATTACAGATTCAAGAAGGGGGCTGGCAGCGCAGGTACAGTTCTGACAGGTCATTCATTTTTCGTTACTATCATTAAAATGACAACTACAGATGTAAAACAATAAGCATTGTAATCATTTAGTCTTGTTGAAGAAAACTGTCAGCCAACGAATGGTTGGTTTTGACTTACAGACAGAAGCCTTCGCCAAATGAATGGTTCGGGCTTCCTCGCCGGTTTTTTGTAGCGTTGTAGATATTGGGGAAGAAGCAAAATTTTTGCGACTTTTACTTCGCCTGTTTGCGGACGAGATGGCGAAGTTCGCTCATAAATTCGGTCACGTCTTTGAAATCCAGATAGACCGATGCGAAACGCACGTAAGCGACTTTATCCAACTCTTTCAAGCGACGCATAATCATTTCGCCGATCTTTTCCGTAGAGCGTTCGCGGTCTTTCGAGTCGGCTACATATTTTTCAATTGAATTGACCAGTGCTTCAATCTTTGACGTTGGAATCGGGCGTTTTTCGCATGCCTTCAAGACGCCGGACATGATTTTGTCGCGGTCAAAGGGTTCGCGTCGCCCGTCTTTTTTAACCACCATGTAAGGAATTTCGTCTATACGTTCGTAGCTTGTGAAGCGGCGTTCGCATTTTAAACATTCGCGACGACGACGTATGACATCGCCTTCGCGGCTTTCACGTGAATCAACAACTTTGTCTTCCAGATGAGCACAAAATGGACATTTCATATTGCTCTTCCCGTTTTTAAATTTTCAGCCCTGCACAGCGGCGACCTTCCCATCGCTTTTTTCTGTGCTTTCTTCCTGCTCTTTTGACTGAGTGGTGTGGCTAAGCGTATCAGCGTCTTCAGAATGTTTTTCACCAATGCGTTTCAAATTCTCTAACGAGAGACCATCTTTGATGACGTAGAACAGACCGAAAAACGTCGCTGGGGCAAAAATAACTAAGTGCAAAATAATCGCTACGGATGCGGCTTTGTTGCTTTCGACTCCCAAAAATAAAAGGGAAGCCGCCGTCGCCGTGTGAAAAGGTCCTGTCGCGCCGCCGGGCGTTGGCACAACTGACCCTACCATAGAAAGACCCATCACGAAAACTGCGCCGGTAAACGGAATCACTTTGTAAGGAATACCGAAAGCGCGAACTACTAACAGATGCGCTACGGCAACCATCGTCCAGAGCAATAAGGTATAAGAGACAACGATTGTCAATTCCTTGGCGTCATGCAGCACGCCAAGACTTTCAGAGATATGGGAAAGCAAACTAATCAAGCCTTTTTTTATGGTCACAGGGAGCCATGTTAGACGACTTTCAAGATGAGCAAGCGCGCTCTCTCGCCGTCTGCTGAAAACCGACAGCCCATAGATTCCCGCAATCGAGGCAACCAGTAGCAAAGCGCCTGTGAATTTTATCCAACCGAGAATCTGCATCGCCTCTACATCATTGGAGGTGAACTCGAAAAAGACCATATTGACAGCAAAGAAAACCACGACCATCACCATGTCAAAGACGCGCTCGACCATTACGGTTGCGTAACAGGCGGAAGGATGTATCTTTTCTTTGGCGGAAAGCGCCGCCGGGCGAACAATCATTTCCCCTGCGCGACCCATGATGAAGAGCGCTGAAAAACCGATCATGGTGGCTCGAAATAATGCTCGGAGCGAGGTTTTTGCCAGGGGCGAAAGTAGGGTTTGCCAACGCAGAACGCGCACAAAATAGGTGCCAATCAGTAGCAAGAGAGCCAAAGCCAATTGCGCCCAATTCGCTTCGCGCACTTCCGCCCAGACTTCTGTCCAGTTGAGTTTATAGGCAAACCAATAAACGAAGAGGCCGCCCACTAACAAACTGAGTATGCTTCGGAGTCTGGCTTTCACGGAATAAGTCTGTCCCTAACAGTAAAGTTCATTTGCAAATCGGGGATTCTAGCACAACAATAGAACTACGTCCCGCGTTTTTGCGCGGTTCAAGGTTTTATCCTGTTATCAACATATTACAGGAACATTTTCTATAGCCCTCTCGTTTAGCGAGGAGAACGAAGTCAAGCGTTCAAATAATCCGCTAGAGAGAAGGCTAAAGATGGGAGCTAAAGTAGCGTTGATGTCGAGCGATGCTGAATGGGTTCAGCGATGTGTTGAAGGCGACCAGAGTGCCTGGGCGGATGTGGTGCGCCAGTTTTCGCGTCGCATTTACAACCTGGCATACAGGTTTACTGCCAGTCACGCGACGGCAGAAGATTTGACGCAAGAAGTCTTCATACGCGTCTATCGCTCGCTCAATCAATACGACGCGGCGCTGGGCGATTTATCAAACTGGTTGATGCGTCTGGCTCGCAATTTGATTATTGACGACTACAGAAAGAGACAGCGCACACCAACCGATTCAAGCGACGACTTAGCCGATCACGAATATCATCTCCCAACTGCGGGTGACAATCCGCAACGCTCTCTCGAACGGCAGGAACGCAGACTTCAAGTTCACGAAGCGATAAAGAAACTCTCCCCGGATTTGCGCGAATGCGTCATCTTACGCGACATCGAAGAATTATCTTACCAAGAGATTGTTGATCTTTTGAAGATACCGGAAGGCACTGTGAAGAGCCGCATCAATCGCGGACGAATCGAATTGGCTAAGGTGTTGCGTAGAATGAAGGTGAATCCTGACTAGAGCAGTCATTGGTCAGCGATTCTACGGATCGCGCAGGCGTTTTTCATCAAATGTTATTGAATGACTGATAGCGGCACGCAAAGGCGCGTGGCAGCTTGGGTGAGCTATTTCGGAGGGTAGAGCGAGGCTCTATATATTTAAGATGGATTGCAGAAAGTTTGAAGAACAAATCAGCGAATATCTTGATGGCTTGTTGGCAAAGAACGAAGCGAGCCGATTCGCGGCACACTCGCTTCAATGCAGAACTTGCAGAAGTTTGATGGATGACATCAAGAGCGCGCTTTATGATGCAAAAGAGTTAGTCGAGGTATCGGACAATCTGGAAAAGGTTTTGCTATCGGTGCAAGACAAATACGCACCGTTGAGTTGCGCCGCCTTTGAAGCACTCATCACAGAATTCCTTGACGGCTTCGTTCCGGCGTTGACTTATCATAGATTCGAGTCTCATGCCAACGACTGCGGGGAGTGTTCCAGCCTGCTCACAGGAGTTGTTTATGCGGTGGCGGCTTGCCATAGTGTACACACCTACGAAGAGATGGATGTGCCGGAAACCCTGACTGAAAAATTGGTTCAGTTGATGCCTGAGCGCGCTGCGTCTTTGAGAAAGAGAGTCGCCAACAAAATCGCTGCGTTTGTTGGCTCGCTGATGCCGCGCGCTACACAAAGCAAAACCTGGAGTTTTGCCACCGCTTCGAGTCTAGCAGTTGCGATGTTCATCCTATTGCTTTTCGGCGTTTCAGATGATCAAACGGTTTCAGGAATCTTCAGGCAAGCGCAAGTAAAAATGAGTTCGGTTTACAGCCACAGCACAAACATATACGCGCAGAAAGAAGAGGTCATTGCGGAGCTTCATAAAGTCCGTTCAAATCTTGGAGATGTTTGGAACACGTTAGGCGGCGAGACCGAAGGCGAGAGCGCAGCGAAATCTCAAGACGGTATGAATAAAAAGTAAAAAGTTAGTCGAAACTCTATTGCATAAGAATCGTTTGATAAATTGACAATTGATTGAGCAGTTATTTTAAGAAACGAATTGTAAAATTAGTGAGGTTGAGATTTAACAAATGTATTGCATTTATCACACAACAACAACGGCGCGCATTCAATGCGCCAATTGCAATCGCGGGCTTTGCTCGTCGTGCGACCATCGCATAAAGGGCTTTCCTTATTGTCAGGATTGCATCGTAAGCGGCATTCAAAGCCTGCAACACAAATCCACTCAATATAACTATTATCAAAGCAAGCAACAAAAACGAGGCTCATCAGGCAAAGCGGTTTTAGCTGCCTTGTGCGCCTTGATTCCCGGCGCGGGTGCCATTTACAACCGCCAAAATCTGAAAGCGGTCATCCATTTCGTTACCACAATCGCCCTGTTCCAACTCGGTGATCTTCACGCTTTCGGGGGATTTTTCGCACTTGGCGGAGTGTTGTTTTATTTCTACACGATTCTGGATGCCTATCGAACGGCTCGGGCGATTGGCGAAGGCGAAAGTCCGACAGAGAATGAAGAGAGATTCAAACGTTCGCTCATCAAACGCGCTCCTTCAATCGGCGTTGGTTTGATCATCGCAGGGCTTTTGGTCTTCGTTCATCTGATCCACCCGTTAAGTCAGTATATTTCGTTCACTCGAATTGCTCCGGTTGCGCTCATCATTTTGGGTGGCTATTTGTTGACCAGGTATTTCAAAAAGTCGCGTCAATACACTACCGATTATGCAGAGCAGCAATCTTTTTACTTGGTTTCGGGGAACCCTTCAGATCGCGATCCCAATAAAGTGAATGACTCTTCGCGTTTTGGAAATTACAGGTAAAAACCGTGTTCAAAGCAGGCAACAAAAAAAATCAAGCTGATGCCAATCACTATGCCCCGCATGGCGGCGAACTCGCTTCGACCGGCAGAAAAAAGAAGAGTTGGTTGCCTTTCATAGGCATTGTGCTTGTCCTGGCAGGACTCGTCTTCTTTGCCGCCACATCCGGTATGGCTGCGGCTCAATGGCTTTTAGGGTTGTGGCCATTATTTGCTATCCTCGCGGGTGTCGCAGGCGTAATGGGTTTTGCTGTTGAACGCCAACCAAAATCACCGGTCGGCGGAATGTTGCTCATCTTTATTGGCGTGCTGTTTTCCGCTGGACGCTTCCACTCGAATCT
>JANMSG010000406.1:0-5392 GCA_031389065.1 Acidobacteriota bacterium
AGTCAAGCCAGCCATACGCGCCGCGTGACACATCCACTGCCATTCGTTTTCAGTTAATTCACAACTATCAATCACCTTCCACAACTCAATGATGTGTTCCCGGTCGGTTTCGCCATGACGGAGAAAGAATGTCGCCTGTTCGGGCTTCAGGTTCAAGGCTTTGAACAGACGTGCACCGTACTCTCTGCCGTATTGCGCGCCAATGCCTTCGAGCACAGTGGCTATAGCCAGGCGTGCGACAGGCATCTTTAGAGCCGTGTAATAATTGAACGATATATAGGATTGGCAGGCAGGTCTTGGAAATAGCTGGCGCGGGTCTTCGCCGGTGTAGCCGGTGTTTTTCAGGTCATCAATCACCCATTGCCAATGCGTTTTCTCTTCATCCGCGTGGTGAAAAAGGTATTCTTTAACTTGTTGAAAACGCGCCGAGCAGTTCACACCTGCCAAAGCGAATGTGCCCGGTACTTCAAAGGTCTGAGGAAAGATCATCAACAGTAAAGAATGGTAATCTGCTTTGGTCATTGCCCCGGAGTCGAGTCTCTGAAACATTCTGTTTTGCCGAAAGTTTTCTATCGCTTCCGCAGCCTTGCTCTGAAGTTCATTTCGGTCAGCCATATTTTTCTCCTGTAATCATTTCGTTGAACCATGCTGTGGGCATTGAACGATTGTCCCGTGTACTGGCATCTTTATAGAAAGGGGATCGGGATGCATGAAGATGTTCGGAATCTTCAAGAAGCAATACCATAGGCACTTGCACCCCTACGTCAGCATTATCAAAATTTTTGGAATAACGACGAAAGCCAAAATGCTTGAATAGTTTCACAAGGTGAGGTGAACAACTGATGAAATTGAAGAGTACGGATTCTTCTCGCCCCAGAAAATAAGCTGCTTCAAAAAGAGAGACCGTAACCAATGACTTTCGCCAATTGGCTGCAACCGCAAGCCTGGAACAAAAAGAGAAGGACTCAGGCAAATATTCTTGAAAAAGATTCAGCGAAAAGACTTGTGCATAGGATTGCAGCGTATGAGCATCCCTGCCCCAGTTAATGCGTACAGTTCCCACGATCTCACCTTGCTCTGTCACGTAAAGCAGTGTGGCAGTTTCGTCGAGTCTGTCGTAGAGCCTCCTATTCACGTGATCAGCATTCTCATAAGGCTTACCCATCTCTTCGATATACACCTTATAGCGCAAAGCGTAGATAGCCTCCTTTTCGCTCTGCGTCTTTGCTATGTTCACTTCGAAAGCAGAAGCTAGATGATTATCTAATGGAGGGAGAGTAGAAACTGATGTAGGTACTCTTTCAGGGTTATAGTCCATCTGAAACTCCTTTTTCTCGTCCATTACAGCCAGAAGGCTCAATCGGTCGTAAATCAAGTTGTGCCAGGCAAGTTTCATAAAAAATCCCAGCCTTGAATCGGGCGCAAAAATTTCTACAGGTGAGATAAGGGGAATCTGGGAATTGTTGTTTTATCCTCAATCCAAGATTTCTTTTCAAGTTTCGCCGCTTCGATATGCCCTGCGAAAAATTGCGCTTCCTCTTGCGTCTTAATTCGTGTTCGCGCGGGAATCGTCACCCCTCCGGGAATCACTATGTTAGGCGCAATGGTCACGGCGGAAGCAATGTAGGTCACAGCGCCAATCTTGGAGCGTGCGCCGATCTTCACGCCATGTTCAATGGAGCAACCTGGGTTAATTTTAGCGCCTTCGCCGACAACGGATTTTAAGCCTATCGAAACGCCCACGCCGACTTCTGCATCTTTCCTGATTTCAACGCCAGGCGCCAACATCGCCAGATGACCAACCAACGCCCCCACTTCGACCGTCACTGGCTCGACAAGTATGGAGCCGTCAGGAAAAGCGATGTTCGTGCCGATGGTTGATTTGTTCGAGAGATACGCGCCCTTTCCAAACTGCAAAAGCGGAAGGTCTCTGATCCAGGTATCCGGGTAAGTGGTAAATTCCATATCTCCTCTGTAGCCGAATCCTCGAAACAGCAAGCACTTGAGCAGAGGTATGGAAAGAGCAATAAAGTACACAGGCGTGAAGTAATAAACTGCGGTCCAACACAACCCATAGAGCCGCCTGTGAAAGTAAACAGGATGGGCAACGGAGCGCGGGAAGCGCCCGGCAACAATGGCTTTTTGATGCGGCAAACTCAGCAAGGCGGCGACTAAAACATACAAAGCCGAGTAGAGCAGCGGCATCAATAGCATCACACACATTTGCGCAATGAAGATCGTTGCTGCGACGTAGAGCAAAGCGCAAGCAACCAATGGCAGCCCAAAGATTACCAGCAGATACAATGGCGCGAGTACAGAAAATGCTACTTTCCTCATAATAAAATCCCATTCCTATTCAAATATTGAGTTATATCCTGTGTAAAGTTTTTAGATTCTCCAGCGCAGATAGACGCTCCCGACAGTCCAGCCCGCGCCAAAGCTCGAAAGCATGACACAATCCATATCCTGTGCAGAAATACAGCGCCTTTCCAGATATTCTCTTGCCGCAGGAACAATCAGATCAGAGGTGCCGCCAGACCCTAGCGATGCGCCGTTCAATGATGCCTGTACGCGCTCGAATCCATTCATCCGTTGTCTCAAGTCGCGCTGCAAAGTATTGGTTATCGTAAACTTCAGGCGGCACAAAGTGCGCTACGGCGGTGATGGTTGCCTTTGTGCTTGTCTTCATAATGAAATCATCCACTCCCGAAAAGTTCGGTCATTTCACAGTCGCTCTGCATTTTGCGAAAGTGATTTTTATTTTTGCTGCTACAGAGACTTGCTGCCTTCGACACTAAAGACGACCGAATAGGTCAAGGTGTCTTCGCGCAACAAGTAATCGAGAAAGCGTTGTTTCAATTCTTTTGCCGCTTGATGACTGCCCAATACATTCGCGGCGGCGGGCAGTGCGATGTCTAGTTTCAACTCCCAGAGCTTCATGTTGCGTTCGTCAATCTTGCCTGCAAATAGATGATAAGAATCGGCACGCGCTTTCACCTCGACAAGCCCCGCCGCGTTTGCGTAAGAAAAGAGTTTGCGCCCGATGAATGGATCAAAACCTGTTTTCGATAAAGCTTCGACAACCGCCTTCAAATCTTTTTCAAGCTCTGTGTCTTGCGGATAATGCCAGAGCAATTGCCCGTCCAAATCTTGTAGCAAGACCTTGCCATTGGGCTTGCAAACGCGAGCCATTTCGCCTATCGCACCAACAGGGTCTGGCAAATATTCCAGCAGAAAGCGGCAATAAATCAGGTCAAAACTTCCGTCCGCAAAAGGCAAAGCGTTGGCTCCTGCACGTTGCGCTTTGGCATTCGGCAGATGAGTGAAATTGTTTTCCGCTTCCTTGATGCGCTCTGCGCTCAGGTCTATGCCGACAATTTCAAGATTTACATAGCGTCTGGCAATCTTTGCGGTGATGACTCCGGGACCACAACCTACGTCCAGGACACGACGTGCAGAAAACAGATAGGGCGCGAAATATTTATCAATCCACTGTGTGGGATTCACTTTTTCCGCCAATCGTTTTGCTTCACGCGGGTCGTCCATCAAATAGCTTACGGGTTGTGTCATAGCCATCTATTTAACCTTGTACAGAAATTTCCCGTGCGCTCGAATGCAAGCTGCGCAAGCCAACGCCGCGTCGTTTGTCTGCGCGAATGATGCGCTCGTAAAATTTTTCAAGATGTCTGTAATAAGGAACAAAGCCGGCTTTGAGCCAGATGCTTTGCGAGTAGTTGCGTATAAATTCGCCGCCGCCGTTGCTCAGCGCGATGGCGGCGCAATCACAGGCAATTACTGGAATGAACTGCGGCGAGAAATCTTCATAAAGCGGCGCGACTTTCTGCATCAGCGTCGTCACGACTGCATCGGCTTGCCTTTCACTCAAAGCCGGCGACAATAGCAAATCGCAACGATTTTCGAGAAAACTGAAGTTGAAGCCCAGCGGTCCGCGATAAACAATTGCCGCGCCTATCAACTCATCTTTGCCTTTGCCGTAAGCCAGAAAGATTCGCCTATAACGCCGCAAACCGACCATGCAATAAAAATAATCAACCGTTTCAAGATTGAGGTCGTCTGTGTCCAAGGCTTCGGCTTTGATGAAAACCTCCCCACGAAGCTGTTTTGCGAAAGATAAAAATTCTTCTTTGTTAGCAAGCGAACCTTCAACGATTGCGATGTCGTCGTTCGAGCTTTTCACATCAAGAGGCACAACGAAATAATTGAAGGTTTCCAGTGCAGCGTTCTCTGTTCCCACGTTGTCAATCAATGAACCGAAAACCTTGTTGGCGAATTTATTATTCGGGCGAAACCAGTTTTGATAAGACGTATCAACGCCTTCAAAGATACGAACGCCCAAGGCAGACAACATGACAGCGCGTGAAGCAATCGGGCTGCCTAAGGAGATCAGATGTTGAATTGCCCAACCCGTGTGTGTGGAGCGCCAACCGCTTAATGCGCCCCAAGAAGTGCCGTTCGGTGATTCATACGTCACATTCCAGATGAGCATTTCGCCTGCACGCAACCCGCGTTGCCAATTCTTTTTTATCTCTTCCCAAAACGGTTTCAGCTTTTCGAGTTTTGCTGTATAAAGAAATCCCGCTTCGAGATAGCGTTTGAAAAGCTCTTCGATAGAGATGGTGTTCAATTGGCAATCTAATTGTTCGTATGAATTGACTACCGGATACAACTCTTCTTGCGAGGCTACCTGTGAGGACATATGCCTCTCCTTGTTCGAAACTGTTTTGAAAAACTGACGCTCTCACTTACCTATGTGAATAATGAAGAAAATATTACCTGTGGCGGCAAACTCGATAAACGAAATGAATTAATTCTTTCGCTCACCAAAGTCTTCATCCAGGTTTGCTGATAAGCTCGAGGCTTGGCACTTCTGCACAATCCAATGTTGCGCTTCTGCGAGGTTTTCGACACGCTCGTGTTCGCCTGTCTGCACATGTTCAATCTCAAAGATGGTGCGCTCCGTAGCAGTTTCTTCCTGAATCAGCCAACAACGCATCAGGAATGAGCCTTGCGTTCTCATTCTCTTTTTCTCCTTCAACTCAAAAGCTGTTCAACACAGCAGCAGCATAAAGAAAGCGACTTCCAGAAAACTTCCAAACCACTTCCAAAATCCGAAGATGCAGCGTAAGTGTTGCAATCAAGAGAAATTTTTAATGACATATATTTTGATAGTGCTAAAAGAGTAAGGTTGATCGGTTAAGGGCTGAACATTTTTTTCTTCTTTCGATTAGCTCCAGAGGAGCACCCTGTCTATAGCCAGCAGAATAAAAATGACTCTCTAGCTCCAGAGGAGCGACCCCTTATTGAAGGCAACAACGGGTCGCTCCTCTGGAGCTAGAGGTTTCAAGAAAAAGAATTTCCGAGGAAAGCAGAA
>JANMSG010000998.1:0-5292 GCA_031389065.1 Acidobacteriota bacterium
AGGAAACTTTTTGAGCCCCGCCTGCTGGAGTTAGAGTCAACTCCTTGCTCAACGAAGTTCGCCCCGTATCCCCTAGATAGTCCGAGATTGATGAGATGATCCAATAGTCCGTTACACCTTCGACGACGAGGTTATTCGGACCAATAAATAGGCTTTGTGCGAGGTCATAGCCAAGGGCAGCTTGAAGCGGAAAGAGCGTTCGAGCATCGCCCGTAGGGTCATTTGTTACAGTTGTTCCATTCTCTTCAGTAATATTAACTGTCCTAACGGAATCAAGATTATGTGTCGGCACCATAAAAGGTGAATGTGTTGTATAGATGATCTGATTCTGGAAGTCTTTCTCGAAGTGTTTGAGCAGATCAGATTGAGACCTTGCATGTAGGTACAAGCCGGGTTCGTCAAGAAGAAGAAGCGCGTTTTCTGCCTCCCCTCCGTTCGTATCGGCTGAGAATGTAATGTAGAAAGAAAAGAACCACTTAAATCCGCGACTGCGCTCGTCTAAGTTTACTTCTACATCATAGGTCGTATTTGGATCAGAAATAAATGTGTCTAAATGCTCAGCATCAAGATTGAATCGGATTTTTAGAGGGCGATCTTTCCATAAGCGTTTGATTTCGGATGTGACAACGGCACTTGCACGATTCGCAAGTTGATTGCGTGTTTCCTGCTCATTTTGGCTTAAAAGTTGATGCAATTTTTCTGGTTGTAGACCTGCGACCTTACAAAGCTTTTCAAAGTTGTGATCTTCAAGAGTCAATTGATTCGGTTGCCCCTTACGGGCTAGGTATTCAGCAATATTCTGATGACCATTAAGCGCAGGATATTCATCGAGATAAATAAAAATGGGCATATTGTCTAACGCCCATTTTTGCGCTTTTTCCAGAGCTTCTTTATCACCTGCAATTGATTTGGCTAGTTCTTCTAGGTCTGTAACAAGTTGCTCTTGCTTTTCGCTCAACTCCGTATCGGCGGCGGCGAGTGCCCTACGGAGTGTTGCAAAAACCGTGATGGCTTTTGTCGCCCAAGCGGTTCGGTCATCAGTTAAGGTAATATCCTTCTCAAATTTCTCGGCTGCTTGCTCAAGTTGAGTCTTTTTTGCATCCTCGAGCTTTTCGGCTGCTGCCTTCACTGCCGGAACGATCTTTCGGATCATTCCTTTGATACTTGTTTCGTCAAATTCCTGAGCGGAAAGTCCTTCAAAAGTTACCCATCGCTTTATTCCATATACTCTGCCGATTTCGATCTTGGTTACGCCTTTTGCGCGAGGAAGAATTTCAAGCAATTCGCGTTGTTCCTCTTCGGTTAGTGTCCAAGACGAAGACACTACTTTTGTATTATCGTCGCATTCCTCGAGGCGACGATAACGGGGAAAGTCTTTGATTGGGTTAAGTGCCTCAAACCCTTCTGCGGGATTTAGGCTTCGGAGCGCAAGTAGCAAATTCGATTTCCCGCTTTCATTGCGTCCGAGCAGAGCAGTGATCTGCGGCACGTCTATAGTGCCACTATCGTTAATAGATCGAAAATTCCACACCCTAAATGATTCTAGCTGCATGTGACCTCAATATTGGCTGAAAGCCTTTGCCACTCTGTCTGTAAATTTAGATGCGAACTGTCCCGCCTAACGCCCAGCATCAGCGGGGCCGCGCATAACACTCAGGGAAACATACGAGATTCGCTTCGCGGCCTCCGCTGCATGCTGAAGTTAGGCGCGTTTGCAATCGACAACTTTTATTCTTCTCTCTTTCTTCTTCTCAGTCCTGATTTAAGGCTCCGTACACAAACTCTTTCCTGACATCAATTTTACAAAGGCGCATCAAAAGTCACCGAAAAGCTTCGTTTATTCGTCTCATCATTGCCAACAACTCTCCCTTTCACACGATCTTTTGCAGCCGCAAGTTCCTTAACAGCTAATTCGTTAGCCTGCCCTATCATACTAATGGCAACTGAGACGCCCCACTCTCGCAAGCTGTATTTTTCCAACTTGCCGTCAGTATCTGTTTTGAGGTGTATGCCCTTCACCTGGAGAGCATCAGGTAGAAAATCGTTGTTCAGGGCAGCCGCAACATGTTCTTTCGGGATTGGCACATCGGTTATCAGTACATGAACTATCGTTTCTGGCTCATCGAAAAACACCTTCTCTCGGCGAGCGTAGGCGTACTTCATGGCGCTGACGTTGCCTCGCAAGTTGAGTTCGCCAGTTGCCGTGCCTTCTTCGGGGGATTGCGGTGAGTCCCCGGCAGAGGCGATAGCTGGCGCATTCGCCAACCTGGCTTGAAAGCTGACCGTGTAGCTATATGTGAGGTCAGTTTCACGGGTGGTATTTCCGGCCCCATCCGGGACGCGCACACTTTCCTCGATCTCATTCTTGGCTTTTGCTGTGACCGCCCCTTTTTTCAGATCAAACTCCTCGAAGTTACTCGTCAACACGCCAACCGGGTAAAGCAGACCATCCGCCGTCAGCACGGATTCAGAATAACCGATTGACGACATATTGTTTTGCCCCTTCTTGATTCTGAAAAGCAGCGCATTGGTTAAAGTAGCGCCCAGAAGATTCTTATCTTTCGTAAACGGTTTTCCGTACCCAATTATCTGGTCTTCGTCGACGGCAAACATTGCCGTCAGAGCCCCATCAGAGACCGGTTTATCCGCAAGTATGATTTCGATCACTGGATACTTTTCCAACTTTGTCGGCTCATAGATGTTTCGCCGTGCGTAGGTATGTTTAAGATTGACTCGTTTGCCATTTATTGTAAAAGCGCCAGTTATCGCCCCATCTGACCTTGTCCACTGCTGAGAAGCTGCTATCTCACGTTTGGCCTGTTCAGGCGAGTTGGTTTCGATAAGGGTGGAGGAATTTGTCTCCCTCGTTGCACTGCAAGCAGCAAACGCGAGAAAGAGGCACATTGAAATGGCGCAGAATATCGTGAAAGGAGTAGTACGCCGGAATTCTCTCAAATAGATTCTCATAGAGCCTCCTGCTTGAATTACAATATCGTCGTCAAGCTTGTTTCTTCTGATAAACACGGAAGAACTCGACTTTTTCTTAACCGGGATCATAAGGCGATTATATTCGTGTTAGTGGCAAGCGCCTAACGCGGAAATCAGCGGGCGCGTTGATGGCGATCCATCTCGCCCACCCAAGTCACGTGAAATAGAAGTACCGCGCTCCGCTGCATTGAAGAGTTAGGCGACTCCATCAAGTGGCGAACCTTCCTCTCGTCATTTGCTTTTCGCTGCACGCGCCTCATTTCTTGCTTTCGCTCTTAGCTCATTTCGAGCAACAGCGAAGCTCATTGCTTTCGCTCTTGGCTCATTTCGAGTCACGGCGCGAAGCCTCTCGCTGCACACTCATTTCGTCTTCCATCGCACCGCCTCTCGCCCTTAGCTCGTTTCGAGTCATGGCGAACCTCATGGCTTTCGCGGTTAGCTCTTTCCGAGTCACGCTGCGAAGCATCAGCCCTTAGCTCATTTTGAGTGACGCCGTGAAACTGGCTACAGGAGCCACTTTCGTGTCACTTCTTGTTCACCCCGCCAGCTTAGTTCATCCCAGAATTGTGTGACGCTTGACCCTGCCTGAGCAAGTTTTCCTCTCACCGCGCCACACGAATTCTTATTACGTTAGGCTGCACCTCCAAGCCAATTCTTAGTATCGGCAAGAAGCTAATGAGCTTGATGCCAGGTGAGCCTTTAACTTATTGCACAAAGCGTATCTCACCTTTTCCCATCTTCCATCTACCGGTTTCGAGATGCATATTCAACCTTTGGGTTACCTTGGCTCCTTCCTGTGTGCCCTTCATCCATATGGTAGCCTTATCTCCGCTAATGAACCCGCCTTCAACCTTTGGATTGTCAATAAGAAAAGCCTTCCTTAGCAGCGTTGCCAATGATTCCTCTAGCTCTTTACCCATCTGAATAGCTCCAGCAGTTGGTTTCATTGATTCTGCTAAATCTGCGTTGCGCGAGGCTATTATTACTGCCGTCAATTCTTTCACGCCCTTAGCCGCTTTCATTAGCTTCGCGATTTCCATGTAAGCGGTACCGGGTGCGCCGCCACCAATGGGTAAACGGGTTCCGTTGTGCGCCGTAACCGGATCATCAGCCAGGCTATCTCTCATCTTTATGGCGACACGAAAGGTGATTTCCAATGTTTTCCCGTGCACCAACTGTAAAGCTCCTTTATTTATAATCTCTTTTTTTGTGTAAACTTTGCCTTCGGCAGTCTGGTCATCTAACTTTACGATGTCAAGGTCTATGAAAAAGAGGTCGCTACTAATCGGAAGAACAGATAGTTGCGCATCGGAAAGTTTGCTGAGGTCCCATACCGTATTGGAGGGGATTTTTCCAGTCAATTCGCATCCTACGACATAGTTGTTTCCAGCCTGCTTCAAGCGCCGAAAGGTCTCTACATTCGCTCCCCCGAATGATTGTTCCTCTATGGGCTTTTCCGTAAAATAAACCATCACCTGCTTGCTCTCATCAAAAAAATCCGAATAACTCCCTCGGGCATAGGCGTGACGTAGCGCAATAGTCTTGCCCTCAAAGACGAGCTTTCCGTCGACGCTATTAGTGAGCTTTCCACCATCGGCACCAGATGATGGTTTTGCCGTTTGAGCAAAACCACAATTCAAAAACGTGAGTCCAAAGGCAATCAACAGGATTAAGCGTTTCATGAATGTCACCTCTCGTTTGATAATCCGCGCCAGCGGCTTAGGTGCGGAGCTTTTTCTAAAACCGTTTCTTCTACGTGCTTTCTGCCTTGTCACTTATCTCAGTTGATGCAGCCTAACGCGGAAATCAGCGGGCGCGTTGCAGCAAGTGAATCGCGCCGGAGTCAGTCACGTGAAAACCAAGTACCGCGCTCCGCTGCATTGAAGAGTTAGGCTGCTGCCTTCAATGGCGAACCATCCTCTCGTCATTTGATTTTCGCAGCACACGCCTCGTTTCTTACTGTTGCCGCACACTCACTTTGACGAAGTGCTTTCGCGGTTAGCTCGTCTTGAGTCACGCCGCGAAGTCTGCGCTGCACATTCATTTCGTGTTCCATCGCAAAGCCTCTCGCCGTTAGTTCGTCTTGAGTGACGGCGTGAAACTGGCAACAGGAGCCACTTTCGAGTTCCGGCGTGTTCCCACAGCCTAACGGCTGGGATGGCCGGGCGCATGCCAAACGATCCAGTTGTTAGCCATTGCTTAACTACGACCCGGACCTGGAAGATTCGTATTTAACCCGCACCCTGGTCAATGAACCAGTAACGATTTGCCAGACTCCCCCATCGTCGTCAGGTCCTGAACGGC
>JANMSG010000103.1:0-4658 GCA_031389065.1 Acidobacteriota bacterium
GGCACCCAGATGTTTGCGCCGTCAAAGACCGGAATCGCAATGGTAGAAGTAATCGCGCCCATGGCGAGGCTCTCAAGGATGACGCCGTTGGCGGGATTGACCCGGTACAGCGCATCATCTCCAGAATCAACGACCCAAAGATGCGTGCCATCAAAGACGATGCCTACGGGCTGATTGAATCCTAGTCCAAAGGTTGTTGCGGTATCGGTGACGATGTTGTAGCGGGTGATCGAACCTAGACCTGGCACCGTTCCCTCGTTGGCTGTCCAGAGATTCAAGCCATCATAGGTAATGCTTCTGGGACCGTCTCCTATATTGCCCGCCACCTCGGTCACCGCTCCAGGCGCTTGTGACGGGTCTATGCGATAAATCCTGCCTGGAATTTCAAGCCCTGTGACATAGATAAAGCCGGCGGCGGCAATCGTATTGTGGGCAAGAATTGCACCCGTCCAGGTGCCCAGTACACGGCCATCGCTGGCGTGTACTCGTGTGACGCTACCGCTGGAAACATTGGCCACCCAGATGTCTTCGCCATCGAAACAGTTCAAGGCTGGGTCTGTGCCCAGGGGAGTCGTGTTGAGCACGCCGACATGTTGAGGAGTAGCCCACTGCCCGGCTGCGGCGCGACGGCTGCCGCGCTTCAAAGACGAGTCCTGTGTGCGGGTGATGAAGGCGGCCATCTGCTCGCGCGACACTGGCTGCGTCGGGCTGTAGGTGGTTGCAGAGGTGCCATTGGTCAACCCCGAAAAGTAGGCCGAGGCGATCTGGCAGAAGAACGGACTCGCCATCACATCGGTGAACGGCAGTGTGATGGCACCCCCGCCGCAACTGCCTGTGTCGGCGCGCATCTGTGTGGAAACGACGGTCAATGCCAGTACCACGACTAGCAAAAGCGCAGGGCGTTTTTCAATCTGTCGAATCTTGTTCCCCATAATTTGCCCCCTTAGGTTTCGGGATCGAACTCGTTTTGTTGTCGAGCGAGTTACTGCAAACCAACAACGCGCCTTCGATGGCTTCTATAAAATGCAGTTCGCCGCTCTCGATCTGGCGAAAGATTTCGCGCTGAGTTGCGCCGGACTTGATTGCCGCCTGTTCGGGCGGCAACATCAGGGTTACAATCCCGCACGCCGCGCACCAGACGACGCAGGTTTTTCGGCGTGACCGAATCCATATCTGCCGGTGCGTTTCAATGGTAATTGTTTTTGCCATCGTCATTTGCTCAATTGATTTTCGACTCTGTTTGTTGCGTGCGGCGCGAGAAAACAAAATCTGGAATGGCTCGCGCTCTTCTGCTACCATTTCTTACGAATTCCGATATCCTTTGAATGAGCAGCAGCTGGTTTCCCCTACCTATTCGTTTTGCGCTCGTTTAGATTGCCCGTGAAGGAGATGGAAAGTCTTTAATTCTTTGATTAAATATTTTGAAAAGTTCTGAAATGGCTCTACGGCACGAAGAATTAAGAAAGATTTATCGCTTCGACGAATTTCAAGTTGACGCTCGAAAGCGCGTCTTGTTGCGCGATGGCAAGCCCGTGGCGCTCAACTCTAAAGCCTTTGAATTATTGCTGGCGTTAGTGATGAGCGGCGGACGCGAACTATCGAAAGACCAGCTGATGCAACTGGTTTGGCACGACCAGATTGTTGAAGAGAACAATTTAGCCGTACACATTTACAACCTCAGAAAAATTTTAGGCGAACGCAAAGATGAACACCGTTACATCGTCACTATACCCGGCCTCGGCTATCGCTTCGTTGCCAACGTCAATGAAACGGCCAGTGAAGCAGAAGAGCTTTTCATAGAAAGCCGCACCATCTCGCGTTTCGTTGTTGAAGAAGAAGAACGCAGAAACCCGACCGTATGGGAGGGTGCTATTGCAGACGAAAATCTAATGCCTGCCAACCAAGGCGAAACCGTCAACCGCCAAGTTGTTGCTTCAACCAATGAAATGGAAACAGCGAAATCAATAGCTTCCGCTTCGCTTGTGCAATCGCGCTCTCGCAAAGATGTTTGGCTTGTCGCTCTATTGGTGGGCTTATTCCTTACAGCAGCCTTGAGCGGCTATTGGCTTTATCGAAGCCGCTGGCGATCGTCGATTACTCCTTCGTTCACCCATCGCCAACAGATGTCCCTCACTCGCGTTACCAACAGCGGACAAATCGACGGCGCAGCCATTTCGCCCGACGGAAAATATGTGGCCTACATTTCAAGCGAAAGCGTTGGCAACAGTTTATGGTTGCGGCAAACCGGGACGGCAAGCGACATACGCTTACTGCCGCCGACCAGTGCCGAGTTTTGGGGGCTGACCTTTTCCCCCGACGGCCGCTTCATCTACTACAATCTTTACACGGGCGATGATATTGATTTTGAACTCTTTCGCATACCTTCGTTGGGCGGCATCGTCGAAAAAATCCCCAACGTCAGTTCCCGTGCCATCACTTTTTCAACCGACGGCAAGCGTATCGCCTACATTCAAAGCGATTCCGGTTCAGGATTTAATTCGCTGATCGTCGCAGATGCCGACGGCAGTAATCATCAAGTGCTCGCCAGCAAAGAGTATCCGAATACGTTTTATACGGAGGCACGAGCTGTCGCCTGGTCGCCGGATGGAAACACCATTGCCGGTCTGGTGACTCAATTTGAAGCGGAGGCGAATTACTTTACAATTGTCGGCATCAATGCGAAAGACGGAACGGAAAAGCCCTTGAGCGAGCGGCGTTGGTATGAGGTTTCCAGTATCGAGTGGCTCAATACCGGCAGCTTATTGATTTCGGGAAAAGACAAACTGTCGGCGCAGGCGCAAATCTGGTCTCTTCCTAACCCCACAGGTGAACCGCGACCAATCACCAACGACTTAAATCAGTATAGCTGGTTGAGCAGAACTGCTGACGGGGAATCGCTGGCGGCAGTGCAGACCAACACGATCAACAGCATTTTTGTCGGTGAAGTCGGCGACAACGATTTTAAGGAAATCGCTTCGGAAGTTGGCGAGTTAAATCCGCTCGTCTGGACACCCGACGGGAAAATCGTTTATCGCTCCAGCAAAGATGGTATTGGAAATCTCTGGATGATGGAGGCTGACGGCACGGACCGTCGTCAGGTAACGAGTAACGCGCAGGTTGACTCTCGTGGTTTGTCTGTTTCGCCCGATGGGAAATATATCGTTTTTGTGTCGTGGCGTTCAGGCAAATCGAATTTGTGGCGCGTTGACGTGGATGACGGAAAGCTAACGCAACTGACCGACGGTGAAGGCGACGTTTTCCCGCGCTGTACACCCGACGGTTCCTCAGTCATTTTTCAAAGAGGAATCTTCACCAAACCGATGTTATGGAAGGTTTCGCTGGCGGGTGGGGCGGCACAGCAGTTGACTGATTTTCGCGCGAAATGGGCGGCGATCTCAAATGATGGCAGCCGCGTCTCTTACTTCCAGATGGCTGACGGGAAATGGAGCATCGGCTTCATCTCGTCGGCGGGCGCAAGCCTGTTGCAAAGGCTGGACGCTCCCGCCGATATGAAGCAAAACAGGGTTTATTGGTCGCCCGACAATCAAGCCTTGTTTTATATCGGCGCCATTGGCAACGTTGGCAATATCCGTTCATTACCGTTTGATGGCGCGGCAAGCAAATCGCTCACCGCATTTACATCTCATTGGTTATCGGATTTTTCCTTATCAACGGACGGCAAGCGGTTGGCTGTTTCGCGAAGCCGGAGCATCAGCGATGTGGTTATCGTTGAAAATACAGGAACTCCGTGAAGTATTTTTTGGGATGCGCCTCTGTAATACCCTTGATCGGTGTGGTCAACGCAAGGATTCGATATTCCCCATACTCCGCAATTTCTTCTTTGGCATCTGTTGACCGCCAACGCGCTACCGAACTCAGCGACGAATCCATTGGTATTTGCCGTTGCGGCGATGAAATGCGCCGCGTCAATTCGGGTGTCAGCCGGCAACAGAAAATAGGCAATAAGGGGTAATATGAAACAATCAATTATACATATCGCCTTGGTTGTCAGAGACTATGATGAGGCCATAGAGTTTTATACCAAAATACTTCATTTCACACTGCTAGAGGACTCTTATCAGCCAGAGCAAGATAAACGTTGGGTTATCGTTTCTCCTCCTGGATCTGTGGGGACAACACTGTTGCTAGCCAAAGCCTCAAAACCAGAACAAGAACCCTTCGTTGGAAATCAGTCTGGTGGGAGAGTATTTCTATTTCTCAATACAGATGATTTCTGGCGAGACTACAAGGAAATGGTTTCCAAGGGAGTAAAATTTGTGAGGGATCCTAAAAAAGAAGCATACGGACAGGTAGCTGTTTTTGAAGATTTATATGGAAATCTATGGGATCTATTGCAGTTGAATGATGATCATCCAATTTCCAAGCGGAACGCCTGACAAACGGTTCGACCAGCGCGCAAAGCGAGATTGATATGCTCCGGCAAGTGGTAGAATGCGTCCCCGTTCAACCCAACATTGCGCTGCTTCGCTCGCCGCAACCTTCCCGGAGGTGGTAAGCTATAGACGTTAAGAAAAAGAAATGTACCGTAGACTGTCTAGTCTGCGGAGCCTTGTGTTGCTCAAAAATTGCCGAAGAACGAGAGTTTGCAGCCAGAGTTGATCTTTTCTTTGAGTTTTTCAGTTCATGAAACATCCGCA
>JANMSG010000483.1:0-3365 GCA_031389065.1 Acidobacteriota bacterium
AAAGCGGACCGCTAACGATTCAGCTAAACGCAAATGACAGCTTGCAAATTCGTGCGGCAAATTTGAAACGACCTGTCCTTAAAATTCTCGACTATTCGGAAGGCATAGACGCATTATTCATCAACGGCGACCCCGGCAGCCGCTTTACCCTTGACGGCTTGCTCATCAGCGGACGCGGCATTCAAATCAACGGGCAAGGCTATGAACCTTTGACGGAGTACGTCGAAGAATCATCTGAATATGGCAAAGAGCAAGAGCTTCAAAACAAGAAAGGCGCGGAAGATAATTATCAAGAACAAAGCGCCAAAGAAGATTTGTGCAGTGTGACGATCCGGCACTCGACCTTAGTTCCGGGTTGGGATTTGGAACGAGATTGTGAGCCGAAAAATGATGAGCCTAGCCTGCGACTCCACTACACTCGCGCGCAGGTAAAAATCGAACACAGCATCATCGGCGCGATTCACGTCGAGGCAAATCAAGCGCAAACAGAGCCTGTGCGTTTGCAGATCAGCGACAGTATTGTTGACGCAACAAGCAATGAGGGCATGGCAATTTGTTCGCCGACGCGAGCAATCGCTTACCTTTCGCTCACCATGAAGCGAAGCACCATCATCGGCGAAGTTCACACACACTCCATAGAGCTTGGTGAAAACAGCATCTTCGACGGACTCATTCGCGTTGCGCGAAGGCAAACCGGCTGCGTGCGGTTTTGTTATGTCAAACCCGGCTCGCGCATGCCGCGACGATACCAGTGCCAACCCGATTTGGCGATTGCCAGATTGACGGAAGCAAAAGGCTCCCCATTAACCGATGAAGAAAAAACTATCGAAGAGATGCGCGTCCGGCCGCAATTCAACAGCAAAAGATACGGCACACCTACGTATTGCCAATTGGCTGAGACTTGCGCCGATGAAATCAAGAGCGGCGCGGATGACGAATCGGAGATGGGTGTTTTTCACGACCTTTATCAACCACAGCGAGCCGCTAATTTGCGCGCTAGGCTTGACGAATTCACACCGGCAAGGTTAGAAGCTGGCGTCATTTATAACAGCTAGAAGGAGAAAACATGAAAGGCGATTTCACACGCAATACATTCGACCCTATGAAACATTTTAGTCGCGTTCTCTTGCAGCAAGGGCGCGTACAACTCGACGCCGATTTCAATGAACAGGCGGCGATTCTTCTACATTACCTACAAACTTTTGCGGCAGACATCATCGGTCCTTTCGGCGGTCCTGAACATGATTTAGGATTTGCAGTCCTGACCGATCCCGCGCAGGTCAAAAATCTCAGTACAGCGGAGAAAGAACAATTAAAAACCGATGAAGAAAGCGTCAAGCAATTGTTTGGCAAGCTCAATAAAAACGCCTTCGATTTTCTCATCACTAAAGGTCGTTATTACGTGGACGGTTATCTGTGCGAAAACGATGACTATGCGCTTTACTCGCAGCAAGCAAATTACCCGCAAGAGGTTTTGCAAAAACTGCCGCCGCCGTTTCTCTTCTACCTGGATGTCTGGGAGCGACACATCACTTATGTCGAAGACGACCATATCAGAGAGGTCGCTTTAGGCGGCGCAGATACGGCGACGAGAGCCAAAGTTGAGTGGCAGATTAAACTCTGGCATACCAGTGAAGGCGATAAAGAGAAGCCGCCGAGCGATCTGACGCGAGCTGAGGTGCTCAAGAGTTGGAAAAACTGGGCGGCGCTGTTTCAACCTGCAAATCGCGGTTTGTTGAAAGCAAGAGCCAAGAGCGCGGAAGGCACAACAGAACCTTGCATCATACGACCTGACGCGCGCTTCCGTGGCGCAGAAAATCAACTCTATCGCGTAGAGGTTCACCAGGGAGGCGCAACAGAGACCGCCACTTTCAAATGGTCGCGTGAAAATGGCTCTGTCGTCTTTCCGATTGTGAAGTCGGGCGGCGCGAGTGTGACGCTGGCCCATCTAGGACGAGATCATCGCCTGGGTTTGAAAGTCAACGATTGGGTGGAATTTGCTGACGATGAGCTTGCGCTCAGAAACGAAGCCAGACCGCTATTTCAAGTAGGAGAAGTTGAGCCTATAGATTTCACCCTCACGCTCAAGGTTGGCGATGGAGGCAGTCTCCCGACCTACGACGAAAGCAGTACGAAGCATCCCTTGTTGCGACGTTGGGATCACAAAAGTGACCCGAAAAAAGGTAGTAAAGACGGCTCGCAAAAAGAAGGCACAGTATTTATTTCAGAGGATAAATGGATATCCCTGGAAGACAACGTGCAGATTCAATTTCAGCAAGGCGGGAATTATCGAACTGGCGATTACTGGCTCATCCCTGCGCGCACTGCCACAGGCGATATAGAGTGGCCTCTAACAGGCGGAAACCCTGTAGCCTTGCCGCCTCAAGGCGTTCAACACCATTACGCGCCGCTGGCAATCATCACAGGCGGTGGAGGCGGTAAGGGTAAAAAGGATAAGGATGCTGCCGGAGCCGAACAGATTGAAGATTGCCGATTCAAATTCGCTTCGTTGAGCGAGCCGATTGAATAAATGAGAATGCACAATAACGCTTGATCGCGTTTTCGTCCCGTAGGGATAGGCGAAAATAGCCAACGAATTGGGCCATTAGATTCTACACAAATCCTGTATGGTGGTTTGCTGTCCTGCCGCGTAGCGGCAAGCTGACTTTAGCCCGGTTTTTCAAAGCCGGGAACCAATAGAGCCATTTTCCTCCTGTCGCGTCAGCGACGGTTGAATTCAGCCATCGCTGACGCGACGAGAAATTCCTCAACCTTGCCAACCGTGCACTGAAGTACACGGCTAAAATCAAGCCGCCGCTACGCGGCAACAAGAAAGCAGCATTACTTTTTTATTACTACCAAAGATTGATTCGTCGGTTTCTTTGCGGCATCATAAACGGCTATGAAAAGCGATTTTACGTTTCATTACAACATCAGAGTGCGATTCGCAGACACAGATTTGCAAGGCATCGTCTTCAACGGAAATTATCTGACGTATTACGATGTGGCGTGGACAGAATATTTCCGCGAGATGGGACTCGATTACAAAAAAATGCTGGAGATGGACGCCGACACAGTGCTGGCGCGCACCGAAATTGATTTCAAATCACCCGCCCGTTTCGATGAAATACTCGAAGTCTATGTGCGAGTTTCAAAGATCGGCAACAGCAGTCTCACCTTTAATTTCGAGATTTATCCTGAAGGCGAAGACCGATTGATTGGCGCAGCATCTTCGCTTTACGTCTGCATTGATTCAAAGACTGTAAAACCCGTGCGCGTGCCTGACGTGTTGCGCTCGCTCATCAGTGACTTTGAAGGAAAAGACTTTAACAACAGTGAATAGTGAATAGTGAACAGTGAATAGT
>JANMSG010000523.1:0-5802 GCA_031389065.1 Acidobacteriota bacterium
CGCTGGTGATGCGAAAGCTGCAGCTGCGTTAGAGTCAACGGCGCGCTATCTCGGTCTGGGACTGGCTTCCGTCATTAATGCAATTGATCCGTCGTGCATCTACATCGGCGGCGAAATCACGGCAGCCTGGGACATGATTGAACCGACTGTACGCGCCGCGCTCGCCGAACGCATCTTGACGCCAGCCGCCAGCGATACCGATATCAGAGTCGTTTCGGCTCTCGATTATACCCGAATGCGCGGCGCGGCGGCGCGGGTGGCCGCGCCAGCCTTTGCCGCGCCCGCTGTGGCTTAGTGAGGGACATGAACAGCGCCGACATTTCGTTTTCCCAAGTGATTTGTCGATAGTAAGTGGTAAGCAGAGTGTAGAAAACCGGTGTTGCATATTGAACGACAGACTACCTGTTCTATCCACAGATCAAGTAGCCTCACGATAGATGCCAGCGCTCCCTGCAGATTGACCGTTGCAAGAGTCAATCCTGGCTACCGGGCGAGCGCTCCATCGGGCGCAGTGCCGCTACGTTTCGTTTACGAATCAGGTAATCTCCGGTTAACGGTTCAGCGCCCTGTTGGCTGGCGCATTGCCTTGCGAGCGGCTGGACAAGCATCGGAGAATTTTTCACCAAGGGAGAAATAATAATTATGGAAATCAACAGGCACCCAATTACCGCAGAAAGCTGCGTTGTGCGAGCCACTCATCGTAAAAAAGGCCGCACGCGCTCTATTGCCCCCGGCGAAACCGCCGCACAACATTTGCACTATGGTCGCATCATTTGCGATGCTTCCGACGCAGCGATTCGCTTTTCCACAGGGGAACATGAAACCAGTTTGATCGGTTTGAAGGGCAAAGCCACTGTCCGCGTCGGTGATGCACAATTCGAACTTGGGCAATACGATGCTCTATACATTCCGCGCGACTCCGAAGTCGAAGTCGCTGCGTCAAGCGAAGGCTGTGATCTGGCGGAAATGTCTGCCGCAGTCGCCAATCATTACCCCTTGCAATTCGTCTCTTTTGCCGAAGTGCAGAGCAATCCGAGCTTGCATTTCAAAGCCGGTGATCCCTCATCAGAACGTGAGTTGAACATTCTCATAGGCAAAAACGTCGAGGCTGGGAAGCTCCTCGCCGGCGTCACCTTCAGCAAACCCGGCAACTGGACTTCGTGGCCGCCGCACGAACACGCGGCGATGCTTGAAGAGGCTTACCTCTACATAGATATGCCTGCGCCTGCGTGGGGCATTCAACTTGTCTACACCAATCCGCAAGAGCCGGAACTGGCGACCATCGTCCATGAAGGCGATTGCGTGTTGATGCCACAAGGGTACCACCCGAACGTGGCTGCCCCAGGTGGACAGATCAATTTCTTATGGATGATGGCGGCCAACCGCGAAGGCGAAGATCGCCAGTTCGGCGTCGTCAATGTGCAACCGGAATACGCTACGGGTGGTTCGGGCCTCGAAGCCGGACAAGCAGGGAGATAAGAGCTATGGAACAAATAGCAAATCTGAGTGTCATATCGCAGCACTTGAACTGGCAGAGCCTGCCCATGGAAAACATCGGCGAGGGGATCGAACGACAGATGATCGTAGGCTCTCAGTTGATGGTCTGCCGATTGCGTTTTGCGCCGCACGTTGTCACGCCTGCACACGATCATCCGCACGAACAGATCACGTTCGTAGAGCGTGGCCGTGTGCGCTTCATCATCGGCGACCAGGAGCGCATCGCGCAGGCGGGCGATGTGCTGCATTTTCCATCGGGATGCTGGCACGGCGCGACAATGCTTGACGAAGAGGTCGTATTGATAGATATTTTCACACCGGTGCGCGAGGATTTTCTCGTGACGGCACTGTGAGCCGAGCGATTCTGAGCGCCGTATTCAGAGCCGCTACGCCGCATTCATCTGGTCGTTTCAAACCCGTGTGTAAAGGAGGCACTTCGTGTCAATACCAATTTCCCAAACCAACGCCGTAAAAGAGACGGTTACTTCATCGTCCGAAGAGACAGGGGGACGCATAGGTCGTTACCGGTGGGTGATCTGTGCGCTGCTGTTTTTCGCAACGACGATCAACTATGTTGACCGGGTAGTAATCGGCATCCTCGAAAAGGACCTGCGAATCATCATCGGCTGGACTCCCGGTGAATATGGCAACATAGTGGCAGCCTTCAGCGCGGCATATGCGATTGGTCTGCTGGTTTCCGGTCGCCTCATCGATCGCTTTGGGACAAAGATTGGCTACACGCTGGCAATCATTATTTGGAGTATTGCGGGGATGGCTACCTCGTTTGCCCGCTCGCCATTCGGCTTCGGTGCAGCCAGAGCCTCTCTAGGGGTCGGCGAAGCGGCAAATTTCCCTGCCGCGATAAAAACCATCGCCGAATGGTTCCCCAAAAAAGAGCGCGCCCTGGCGACGGGTATATTTAATGCTGGCACCAATGTTGGCGCCGTAATCGCCCCGCCGCTGGTAGCCTGGATATTTCAAACCTGGGGATGGCAATGGGCTTTTATACTGACCGGGGCTTTAGGCTTTCTATGGCTTTTGTTCTGGCTGCCCATGTATCACAAACCTGAAGAGCATCCCAAATTATCGAAAGCGGAACTGGCTTATATACAAAGCGATCCACCAGACCCACCGGCGACAAAAATACCCTGGATTCAATTGATGCCTCACAAGCAGACCACCGCGTTTTCAATCGGAAAATTTATGACCGACCCGGTCTGGTGGTTTTATCTCTACTGGATACCAAGCTTTCTCAGGGAGAAGTACGGGCTAGACCTGACGAAAGTAGGACTGCCATTGATTATCATTTATTTAATTGCTGACGTTGGCAGCGTCGGCGGAGGCTGGTTATCGTCTCACTTCATCAAACGCGGCTGGTCAATCAATCGGGCGCGCAAGGTGACGATGTTAATCTGCGCCATAACCGTATTGCCGATTATTGCGATGCCTTATGTGGACAACTTATGGCTCGCGGTGTTGATGTTTGGTGTTGCTGCTGCTGCCCATCAGGGGTGGTCTGCAAATATCTTCACAACCGCCAGCGATATGTTTCCGCGCCGCGCCGTCGGCTCCGTCGTGGGAGTGGGCGGCATGGCAGGCGCCATCGGCGGGGCCATCATGGCAGTTGCCACAGGCGTGCTGCTTGAACGAACGGGCGGCAACTATATGTTGATCTTCTTTATGGTTGGGCCCGCCTATCTGGTTGCCCTCGGACTCATACATCTGCTGGTGCCCAAGCTTCAGCCGGTTGAAGAAGATGATTTGCTCAAGCCAAAGCCGCTGACGGCTGGTTCGTTCCTCGGTTTTGGCTTCGTCGGGTTGATTTTAGGCTCCTTCTTCGGTTGGTGTTTGGGCTTATTCATGGCGCAAGCCGGTCAGACACTTTTGCAATATATGCTGGGGGGCGCAATTATTGGGCTGGTCAGCGGAATCATCATTGGAAACCTTATCTTGAAATTACGAAGGCAAGGTGATACTGCCGCATGATTCTTGAGTCTTTCAAACTGGACGGCAAAGTGGCGCTGGTAACGGGCGCTTCGGCGGGACTCGGAGCCGCCATTGCGGTCGCGTTAGCCGAAGCAGGCGCCGATGTCGCCTGCCACGGCAACTCGCGCGCGCCAGATGCTACCTGTGAGACGATCAAAGGTCTTGGTCGGCGCGCTTTGGCTGTCAGAGGCAATCTGCAAAATCGTGTAGTACCGCGCGAGTTGGTTGATACAACCATCCGCGAGCTTGGTCAGATGGACATATTGATTAACAACGCGGGGATGATTCGCCGCGCTCCCGCAACCGATTATTCAGAAGAAGACTGGAGCACGGTAATTGAAGTAAACCTGTCGGCTCTGTTCCGACTCTCGCAACTTGCAGGGAGGCATATGATCGAGCGCGGGCACGGCAAGATCGTCAACATCGCTTCCCTGCTTTCGTTTCAAGGTGGGCTGACTGTACCAGCTTATGCGGCATCGAAGGGCGGTGTCGCACAACTGACGAAAGCTCTGGCAAACGAATGGGCAGCCAAAGGGGTCAACGTCAATGCCATTGCGCCGGGCTATATGCGCACAGACAATACGCTGGCCTTGCAGCAAGACGAAACGCGCAATCGGCAGATCCTCGAACGTATACCCGCCGGGCGATGGGGCGAAAGCGCAGACCTGGCAGGCGCGGCAGTCTTTCTTTCATCAGCGGCGAGTGATTATCTGCACGGCCACATCCTGACCGTAGATGGCGGTTGGATGGGGCGTTGAAAAAGACGAAGGTAGAAGGATGAATAAGAATCTTAATCAGGTCTCTTCCCTCTTCCTTCGTCCCTATATTGCAAGAGATGATTTTTGACTGCGAGGGTTGGCAGTCAAAAATCGCCTCTGAACGAAACTCAATTTGTTTAAAACTATCGCTTTTCTGAATCCTTCGTGGAGAGCCGGGGAGGTCGCGTAGACTGTCGAGTCTGCGCAAGTCTGACGCGAAGAACAAACGGGAAAGCCAGCAGCTATTGGGTTCAATCAACCGCAGACTGGACAGTCTACGGTACATTTAGGATTCCTATACAAGAGGACGCAGAGTTGAATATCAAAGCGAAATCAGAATGTCGATGGGACATTGTCAGTTTGGGCGAGGTCATGCTCCGTCTGGATCCGGGCAATGGTCGCATCACCACAGCACGCACTTTCCAGGCGTGGGAAGGCGGCGGCGAATATAACGTGGCGCGTGGACTCAAGCGCTGTTTTGGCTTGGAGACTGCCGTGGTCACAGCGCTTGCCGATAACCCGGTGGGGCGATTGATTCAGGACTTGATTTATCAAGGTGGCGTTGACCAGTCGCACATCAAGTGGTCACCCTATGACGGCGTCGGGCGCGAGGTTCGCAACGGTCTCAACTTCACTGAACGCGGCTTCGGTTTACGCGCTGCCTTGGGTTGCTCCGACAGGGGTCACACGGCGGCCTCGCAACTCAAACCCGGAGATATTGATTGGGACGAGATCTTCGGGCGCGAAGGTGCGCGATGGTTTCACACAGGTGGCATCTTCGCCGCCTTGAGCGAGACCACGCCGCTCCTTGCCAAAGAGGCGATGCAGGCAGCCAAACAACACGGCACGATCATATCTTATGATTTGAACTATCGCCCCTCGTTATGGAAATCAATCGGCGGCAGTCAGCGCGCCCAGGAAGTCAATCGTGAGTTGGCTGAATATGTAGATGTGATGCTCGGCAACGAAGAAGATTTCACGGCAGCGCTAGGCTTTGAAGTCGAAGGTATGGACGAAAACCTGTCGAAGCTTGATGAAGCAAACTTTCGCCGCATGATCGAGCGCGCCGTCGCGCAGTTTCCGAACTTCAAGGTTGTGGCGACAACGCTGCGCCACGCCAAAACGGCAACCGTAAACGATTGGGGCGCAGTCTGCTATCACGACGGCGAGTTCTTCCAAGCGCCGCTGCGCGAGAACCTTGAAATATTTGATCGCGTCGGCGGCGGCGATAGTTTCGCGTCAGGACTGATCTACGGTTTTTTAACGCAACGAGGCCCGCAATGGGCTGTTGAATGCGGAGCCGCGCACGGAGCCTTGGCGATGACGACGCCAGGCGATACGACGATGGCGACTTTCGCTGAAGTCGAGCGCGTGATGAAAGGCGGCACGGCGCGCGTTGCAAGGTAAGTAGGCAGTAAGGCAAAAGCGTAGGCGCTTCGCGTAAAAAGGCAAAAGTAACTACTAGCCTTATTGAGATTTGAACTGTCGCAAAACTTTCGCGCCGGAGGCGCACAGGAGATTAGCCAGTGGTGCAGCCACTGGAGGACGGATGAGATTGAAC
>JANMSG010000558.1:0-4108 GCA_031389065.1 Acidobacteriota bacterium
CATTATTCCATTTGCCAATTAATACCTCGAAGCTCTTAAGCTCTGGTGCTGGCTTGGTCGGTTGCTCTGGTGAATGAGTTTTCGTTTCGACTGCTTTTTGTGACACTTGCTATCTCCTTTGTGTACGAATCGTGTAAAAAATACTGTCACGACTTAGAACAGTTTCTAGCGTTTTGATTCACAAGTTGTGAACCCTTAGGCTAATAATTGTGAGGAAATGCTGTCACCAATCTACAGGGCAATTTTCAAGCCAAAGGTATGTTCAAGCGGAGGGATACTCTTGTTTCCGTCCGCTTCAAGTCATAGAGGGCGTCGAAGAATCTGATCGATAGCTGAGCTTGATAAACTGTTGAAATATCAATTTGGAGGCTTGTCGGTTACCTGACTATCAGTCCAGGTTTGGCCTGCAGTGATTATGCCTTAACCGCCTATACATTTTGGCGGCTCCATTGCGTTTTCCTTGATATCCCCAAAGATGATGCTTGAATTATGTCGAACTACGCTCTAAAGTCAGGAATTATGCAGGTGATTGAAAAATATAGGAGCGAAATATGAGCAACGAAAAAGAAGGTCAAAAAAACTATGTATACCGAGTGCTTGACGACACGAATAACTATTTTCAAGAACTTCTACGCGAAAATGAAGAGTTGCGCCAGTCGTTCGACTCAATAAAAAACGAGAAAAACCAGATCGAAGAGAAATTGCTCCTGATCCAGAATGAACTCAAGCGAAGTCGCGAGGATAAGAACCACCTGGAGCAGAAATTGACGCAGATCGAAGGCGAGAATCGTCAGAATTCAGGGCGCTACATAGAAGTCGAGCAGCAGAATGCCAACCTCGCCAATCTCTATGTCGCAAGCTTTCGCCTCCACGCGACGATTGACCGAGAGGAGGTGTTGACGGTCATTCAAGAGATCATCATCAATCTTATCGGCTCGGAGGAATTAGCAATATTCGAAGTTGATGCGAACCGTACCGCTCTTCAATTAGTCTCTTCATTCGGTATTGATGAAGAGAAATACCGCAGCATACCTTTTGACCAGGGAATCATCGGGAACGTGGCAACAAGTGGGAAACCTTATCTGGCAAAGCATGAACCTGATGAGGAGGCAGCGAGTACTGAGCCCAACCTCACAGCCTGCCTGCCTCTGAGATTGGGGGAATCAATTACCGGCGCGATTGCGATATTTCATCTGTTGCCCCAGAAACAGGGTCTTGAACCGCTCGACTACGAGTTGTTTGATCTCTTAGGCACGCACGCCGCCGCCGCCCTCTATTGCACAGGGCTTGAAGCGAAGCTGCGCGCCAGCCTTGAAGCCACGGGATGATTCTCGCAAGTAAACCGATTTACCGGAAAAGGAATTGGTTACCTGGATAAGATGGATAGCAGTTGAGGAGATTTTTAAGTAACAAGTATTGCTTGTGTCACTCCTATCCATTTGGTACTATTCCGAGTTGACTTTTGACATGGTAGGGATCAGCGGTTGAATTCCGCTTGAGCCTATCTTTAATATTTTGCGACAGCTCCGAAAGTCCTGCGGCATTTGTTGTTAAAGCAGTTGATCGTTTCTAAAACACACTGCTTTGATTAGCCAAGGGCGCTGACGTAAGATCTGACCGAAAAAGCAAAGGCACAATGCCTGTTTGGGAAAAAATAAAATCTCATTTCGCGTGAAAACCTCGCGCGGTTATTGTTTTGTTTTTTGCCTGGATTTTAGGATCAAATATTTACCTTTGCTCTCATTTTAGATCAGAGCGTTGTTATACAGGTAGCAACGCTGAGTAAATAGAATTTCCAAGAACCGCATTACCGGTTCAGGAGGATAGATTATTAGCAGCTTTCAATCACGAAAAGGCTTCAAAGATAAGCGCGGAAACCTGCCATCTGTTCGCGTAAACGAACGCATAAGAGTCCGCGAAATCCGCGTCTTGGACGAAGAAGGCGAGCAATTGGGAGTGATGACTCCTCAAGCAGCTTTAGAAATTGCTCGTGGTAAAGGGCTGGATTTGGTTGAGATTGCGCCGCAGGCTCAACCGCCTGTATGTCGCATCATCAACTATGGAAAGTGGCAGTACGAGCAAAAGAAGAAGCAGAAAGAAGCGAAAGCAAAACAGACGTATGTCATCGTCAAAGAGATTAAGTTCAGACCCGGCACAGATGAGCATGATTACAACTTCAAAAAAAATCATGCGGCGCGAATGCTTGAAGAAGGCGACAAGGTAAAAGCCACGGTTCACTTCAGAGGCCGAGAGATTACCCACAAAGAGTTGGGACACGCGCTGCTTTCACGCCTTGAACTAGACCTCGCCCCTCATGGTATTGTCGAAGTCAGACCGAAATTGGAAGGGATGAATATGTTTATTATGTTCGCCCCGAAAAAGAAATAATCGTACTTATAAGTTCCTCGACTGAGGAGATAGAATTTTTTTAGGAGGAATCATGCCGAAACTTAAAACGCATAAAGGAGCAGCCAAGCGTTTCCGCCTAACTGCTTCGGGGAAAGTTAAGCGCGGACATTCACACGCGCGCCACATCTTGACCAAGAAGTCTGCAAAGCGCAAACGCTTTCTTGATATTGACGGGCTGGTCGCAAAAGCCGATGTGAAGCTGGTAAAGAGAATGCTTCCATACGGTCGTGATTAATTTTATTGCATTGATATTTTTGATAGTAGTCCATAGCCAGTAGACAGTCGTCAGTAGCAATAATCTTGCAGTCGGTTTTGAAGAGCTGATTCAAGGGGTTTTGCTAAAGACTAATCACTACGGACTAGGGGCTCCTGAAAGGAGGACTTATGCCTCGCGCTAAACGTGGTAATAAAAGGTTACATAAAAGAAAAGGTATTTTGAAATTGGCTCGCGGTTATCGCGGCACGAAGAGCAAGCTCTATCGTCACGCGAAAGAACAGGTTGAGCGTTCGTTAAATTTCGCCTTCACAGGCCGCAAACTCAAGAAGCGTGATTTTCGCTCTTTATGGATTGTTCGCATAGGTGCAGCGGCGCGCGCCAACGGTTTGAACTACAGTCAGTTCATGCACGGCTTGAAACTTGCCGACATCAACCTTGATCGCAAAGTTCTTGCGGACTTGGCAGTAAACGAGCCAGCCTCTTTCACTGAAATAAGCGGCAAAGTGAAACAAGCCATAGAGTCCAATAGAGATGCGGCTCCAGCCGTTTAGTGAATAGTGAATAGTGAACAGTGAATAGTGATAAGGCTCAGGCTATTCAGTTTTTGTTGTGATTGAATGTAAAATTGAAGACAGCGAATGTAGCAGAAACTATTCGTTATTCACTATTCACTACTCACTTTCTCATGTTTCTTTCTTTCTCATCGAACAATGGACGAAAAGCTAAATCAAATCAGAGAGCAATTTCTTGCAGACCTAGATGCAGTAACCACTCCTGAATCCTTAGCAGCGTTGCGAGATAAGTATCTGGGCCGGAAGTCTGGTCTGATCGCCACCGAGAAGAAACGCGTCGGTTTGCTTGCGCCCGAAGTTCGCGCAGTGTTCGGCAGTCAGGTCAATCAAATCAGCGCAGAAGTTGAAGCGAAGATTTCGCAACTCAACGAGAAGTTCGCCGCTCTTGCAGATGCCGTAGCGCTGGAACGAGAAAAGATAGATGTGACGTTGCCGGGTACACAATTCGGGCGCGGACATTTGCATCCGATTACTCTGCTTCGCAATCGCATCGAAGACATTTTTGTTTCGATGGGCTATACCGTGGTTGACGGTCCCGAAATTGAAACCAGCTTTTACAATTTCGACGCCCTGAACATTCCTGTGGGACATCCTGCCAGGGATTCAGCAGACACCTTTTATGTTGCTGATGATCTGGCTCTGCGCAGTCAAACATCAACGATGCAGATTCACGCCATGCAGCGCATGAGCCCGCCGCTTCGCGTCATCGCGCCCGGCAGAGTTTTTCGCCGAGATACGCCTGATCCTACGCATAATCCGATGTTCTTTCAGCTTGAAGGTTTGACGATAGACCGCCATATCACGCTGGCCGATTTAAAAGGCACGTTGCAGAAATTCGTACAACTTATGTATGGAGCCAATATCGTCACGCGCTTTAGACCTTCGTACTTCCCGTTTACTGAGCCTTCTG
>JANMSG010000567.1:0-3145 GCA_031389065.1 Acidobacteriota bacterium
GTGTGATTGGCTCGGAATATTTCCGTAGGCTTGCCGTCTATGGTAGCCTGCCAACCGGGGTAGTAATTATCGCTCAGCACCAGCCAGCCATCTCCTTCGTTTTCGGTTTCGATGACCACGCGATTTCGCTTGTCATCAACGATTCTAACAAGTTGAGGATTGGAGGTTGGAGGGATATTCACATCAACTCCCACACCTTCTACGACTGCCATTGTTTTCGGATCGAAATTCGATTCACGCAAAACCTGTAGCGCCTCATCCCGTTTAGATATATTGATGATTTGTTGGACAAAGAAGGCGCGCGGCGAAGCATTCTTGTTTTCGTAAAGCGCGACGCCATCGGCTTTTATCAGCAATTCAAAGCTCGACGAAATCTCTGTCGCTTCGTAGGTCATCAGATATTTGACATTCAACAATTCAAAAAAAGGCGATTCGGTTTTTTCAAACACAACGTGACTCAAGTTTTTTTGCGGCTCAATGAGCGCACAAAATTCTCTATAGGCTTTCGGAAAGAGTTGATCCTTGCCTGTCACCGTAGAAATTTCGTAAGGCAAAAGAGTATTCGGTGGCGCAATGATTTTATCCTCTTGCGCGTTGTTGCGCGCTTTGCGATTGGTTGAAATTCCCGATGGGGAGACGAGAACCCTGCCCGGCGGTAGTTGCTTCAATTTATCAGTGATTACAGTTGCGGGGAAAACATGTTTGCGGTCATGAGTCCTGTCGTATTGAATACTGTTGACGAATAAGTCGCCAATTAATAATACGACGAGCAATGCAAAAAACATTTCGCGGCTCAGCTTATCTTTCATCAACAACAGCCAGAGCAAAAAAACGGCAAGCAAAAAAACCAGCGGTATTAAGACACTTGCGCCGGGCTGCGTGAATTGTGAAGACATCGCCGCAACGACGCTTCGCAAATATGCCAATCGCCCGGAACCCGCGACATATTCGCCACTGGCATTGGCTATGAAACCTGAAAGTTTTATGATGAATGAAGCGGTGGCGGCAACCGCAACCAGAGCAATAACGGCATAGAAAAATTTCTTCACATAGCGAGAGAAACTTTTCAATTTGTCTGCGCTTGCGTTGAGCAATAAATCCGCGCCGAAACCGACAAGGACGGAAGCTGCGAAAACAAATAACACTCCGGCGCGGACAATGACGCGAATCGAACGCAGTACAGGAATGAATTGCGTAAGGTAAACATAAAGCGGCGCAGCCATCATCACGACTAGCGCGAAGACGAAAAAGAAGATAAAAAACGCGATGCGATGCTGTGTAAGCACATTGCAAATTGGATTTGGAGAAGCCGTTAATTGAGTTTCCGCAGATGATTGGCAAGCCGATGTCGTGGGTAAGCTTACGGAGTTTTCATTCTGTATCGCGGTCTTAGTTGGTTGAGAGGTGGTTTCAGGTTGCCGATTTCTATTCTTATCAAAACCAATCTTCCTGAAGACCTCTTTTACGCGCTCTTTTTGTGAATAAAACAAAAAACCTAAAGGTAACAGCGCGGCTATGCTCAAATACAAACTGTGGTCGTGCGAAACATTGAGCGCGGTAAACAACGTCACCATTTTCGGGTCGTAAGCCGTGCCGAAAAGATTCGGAAAAATCAGAGTAAGGAGATACCAGGGCGGCAAATAAATAAAGCCGGTTTCCGTGGGGACGATTCGGCGATTCGAGAAACCCAGCAATTCCATCACAGGAATCCATTGCGTAGCAGAGAGCGCAAAACCAACCGCTAAACTCACAGCCATCATCGCAAAAAGCTTAATATTATTGAGTTTTTTTGCGCTTGATTGATTGAGATTATTCTTGGCTCGAAAACCAAAAATCAAGTAATACAAAACCACTGCACCGACGTAATAAATCTGATTCGGCATATAGGCGCAGAAAAATTGTAAGGCGATAAAAATGCCCACGATGATTGCTTGTGTAAAACTGTTGCGCGTGATGCTTCTGTCAATGAACAGAAAAATCAACGGCAACCACATCAATGCGCCCCACCAACCTAAGCCAGTGAGGTGAAACAGCGAATGCGCCGAAAGCTCAAATACCAATGCACCCAAGAGAGATGCGCGCGCGCTTACACCAATCGCTACAAGAAACAGATACATGAAAATCGCACCGAGCAAGAGTTCAAAAATTCGCGCTACCGAATATCCAAGTGGCAAATCAAGAAAAGTGTAAAACAATAGAAAGGGCGAGAAGATGCGCGTCACTCCGTCTGCGTAAATCGGATGACCTGCCATGGTGTACGGATTCCACAAAGGTAATTCGCCATTACGATAGGCATTGACAATGAAATATTCTCGCGTCAGATACATATCCGTTGGATCACGGCGATTGTATGGATAATTTTCATTCTCGGTCGCGCTGTAGCCCCAAGGCAGTTGGTTATTCAATGTATTTACGTCAATGATAGTCTCGCCAAAGAAGAAGACTCGCCAGTACAGCGCGACGATTGCCAACACAATCAAAGCAATATTGATAGCGTGTTTGCGCCAGGTTGTTTGTTGTGGAGTAGGTGAGTCTGTCATCAATCGTGATTCTTACGGAGAGAATTTGAATACAGCAAAAGCGAAAATAGGCTAAAGAGAATCAAAGAAGTTTTCAAATAAACTTTTGATGTCTCTTGAGCTATGCAAGACACGAAGAATTTCTATTCCGTCATCAAGTGGTTGGTAAAAAATCACATAATCTTTGAATGGAAAGCTACGAAGATTAATGAGGAATTGGTCTTGTTGCTTTCCCAGGTTAGGGTGCTGGTCTAGCATTTTAAACTTGCTCCTAAATTCTTTGAACAGCTTATTCGCAGATTCCCGATTGTGTTGAGCGACATAGTCCCAAATATGTTTTAAGTCTTCCCTTGCCAGCGAGCCTATTTTCACTCGTTTCATTGCCGGGTTCCGTTCTCTTTTTGAGAAAGAGAGGCTTCTCCTTCGCGGATGATTTCGTCGAAAAACTCGTCTAACTCTTCCTCTGTTGAGCAAGTGGTAAAACGACCCTGCTTAAAATCCTCAGCGCCGAGCAAGATTTCTTTTCGTAGCGCTTCAAATTCATCTTGTCGTTTTTTCAACAGGCGTAATAATGCGGAGACCAACTCATCCGCGCTCTGATAAGCGCCGCTTTGCACTTTTTCATT
>JANMSG010000573.1:0-7083 GCA_031389065.1 Acidobacteriota bacterium
TTTTGACGATTGGCTTAGAAGCAGGAATCATCTCACCAACCGTCTTTACGATGATGGTGCTGATGGCTCTGGTGACCACGATCATCACTACGCCTCTGTTGCAATTATTCTATCAATCGCCGAAGGGACAAGAAACTGAGAACCCCTAACTCGTGTCGCCTCAGTTCACTTTTTGAGAGGACGCGGTTGACAGGGTTTTCAATTTATCAAGGGCCTCTAAGGTTTTTCGCCAATCGCCTTTATCCAGCTTTGTCGCGATCGGAGCATTCAGGTTGCTATAAAAACTGATAATATTTTGACGCAACTCAGGACTGGTTTTCTCGAATTTATTCTTTGCCAATAAAATCACCAGCTTGGAATAGGCTTCATCGGCAGGTTCGTATTCGCCTGCGCGTGTCGGTCTTCCGGTATCGAAATCGGTGTTTACCAGCGATAGCTTTTCATTGCCCGATTGACGCAATAAGTCGCGATAATGAGCAACCATAGCATTGAAACTTTCCAAAAATAACTTTTCGGTTTCGGGTGTGGGTGTCTTGAATGCCAAGGCTTTGAATGGGCCGACCTTGGGAACTACGCGAAAAAACCAGGCGCTAACCTTTGCGAAAAATCCCGGCTTTTCGTATTCTCTGCCGAATTTCTTTTCATAGTCGGCAGGCGACAGATTGTAGAGAAATTTGTCGCGTGTCACGCCAGGCGCGCTTTTTTGAATCTCGTCTTTTTTCAATTCCCAGGCGACTTTCGTAATCTCCGGAAGTAAGCCGCTCACGGCGCGGCGATAGGTGCCAATTGCAAGGTCTAAGCTTTTGAATATCTCTTTTAATTCGATTCCGTAGGTTTTAAGAAAGGCCCGCTGAAGCACCTCTTTCGACACTTTAAAGCCAATAAAATCATGATACGCGTCGCTTGCATAACGACCTCTGGCGATTTGCAAGACGTCAAATCCAAACTCGACTTTCATATGCGATGACGCATGGTCTGCATAGGTTACTTCATCGCCGAAGCGGGCTTTTAATTTGGGATAGATGATCGGCACGGCGCGATTCGTAGCCTTAGAGTGACCGTTAATATCTGCTGAGTAATGCGATAAAGCGCCCAGCGCAAACGCATATTCATTGAGATTTGCAGATTCTTCTATCAGAGATTCTATAAACTCGCCACTTCTCACATAATGCGTAAGGTCTGTAAAAAGTATGCTGCCGAACGGATAATACCCCATGTCTTGAATGATTGCTCCACCATAGGCATTGGCATACGCTTCTTTCAATTGTTCTGTAGTTGCATTGGGAAATCGCTTTAACAAAAGCGGCTTGATTGAATCATCCCAGGTTGAATCAATCAGGGCTTGATGGGTCAGAACAGAATATCCCAAGGTTACGTGCGAGAAAGCTAAAAGCAATACTAAAACCAATGATAAGCGCAAACTTTTTCGTAATAAAATTGCCATATTAATCGCCTCATTCAAAATAACTGTATGGATACAAAGCACGATAGAATCAGTTTTGTATCAACACGAGACATAAGTTATTCATAATCCTGACCAAATGAATGAGTGCAATCTGGATACCCAAGATTATTGTTTTTTAATTGGAAGCGAGAGTTTACCGCTTACAGTTTTAATTAAGACGGTATGAATTATAAATAGCCTGTTCCCTCCGTATAAGGTAAAATGCAGCCATTGGAGAAAGTGTTATGGCATCAATATTGAACACGGAAACCATTCCCTTGAGTACAGACAGCGATGGCGTTGTACGCGTGAGCAATACGCGAGTCACTCTCGATACTATCGTCTCCGCTTTTAATGATGGATTGTCTGCCGAAGAGATCGCGCAACAATATCCGTCCATACCACTCGCCGATGTTTATTACGTGATTGGCTATTACCTCAAACGATCCGCAGAAGTAGAAACCTACCTCAATAGCCGACAACAACAAGCAGAGCAGGTAAGAAAACAGAACGAGTCTAAATTTGACCCCGTCGGTGTGCGAGAGAGATTATTAGCGCGTCGGAAAAATGGAAAACTCTGAAGCCTTTTTCAGTCTTAGCAATAGGGATTTGGCAGGGTGCTTACACTTCCTGAGCCCAATGGAAGGCAGTAATTTATGCTCAAGTTCGTAGCCGATGAAAATTTCAATAATACAATCGTGCGCGGGCTGCTTCGTCGGAATCCAAACTTAGACATTGTTCGCGTTCAAGATGTTGGTTTATCCGGCGCAGATGATCCTGCGGTTCTTGAATGGGCGGCGCAAGAAAACCGCCTGTTGCTTACGCATGATGTTGCCACAATTACACACTACGCTTATGAGCGTGTTCAATCAGGCAAACCTATGCCCGGGGTTTTTGAAGTGAATCGTTCTGTTTCGATCAGCTCTGCTATCGAAGATATTCTTTTGTTAGGTGAATGTAGTCTTGAAGATGAATGGGAAGGGCAAGTGCGTTACCTGCCGTTGCTATAAGCAGCGCTATTGCGCAAAGTGTAGCTGGGAGCGCGGCAATTTTGCCAGATGCGGACAACATAGCCGCGCTTCCCTTCATGTGGATAAAATTACAATCGGCAAATTAATAAAAATGTAGCGGTCTAAGCACTACACGATAAAATAAGCTGTCGAATGACAGCGTGTTTTGTGAACCTCTGCCAATTATTTAACAACAGACTGTTCAGTCTTTGCTGACTTTTTGGTCGCAGGCTTCTTTGCAGTTGTTGTGCGTTTTGCAGCCGTCTTCTTTGCAACGGTTTCCGTTACTTGGCTTTCTTTCGCGGTAGCTGCTTTCTTGCGAGTCGTTGTTTTAGGTGTTGTTGATTTTGCCGCAGTGCGTTTTTTAGGCTTCTCTTCCGGCGCGATTTCAACTACTGGCGCAGCCACCAGGTTCATGCCTTCATTTTCGGCAGCCGCTACTACTTCGACAAGCTCAAGAACCTCTTCTGTGGCTTTTTTCAATTCACGCTCAACCAGAAAATTGAGCACTTCGTTTTCGGCAAGCGCCCAATCTTCGATCTGTCTGCCGTCTATGCGACCTCTGAGAATCCATATCTCGTAGGCTCTGATTTGAATATTTTGAATGACGTTTTCATCGCGCAAAAGTCTGGCGCGTATTTCATCACTGGTCTCTTTCATTGGCTAATTCTCCTTTTCTATATTGGCTCGGAAAAAGCACAGCCCAAGCTGTTTTGATTCCCACTTTAACCAAAGCAGTTTGGTGTATACCAATCCGAACGCCTTAAATTCTCGTTACGGTTGACACATATTCAGTTCAGAAAAACAGAACTGAATATGCAGGAATTTGAAATTTGTTTCAGCAGGCCTGGGGTACCGGCAATGCACTACATTTTACTCCCTGCGCGATCCGCTTTGCTGTCCGGTTTCCAGCGCAACACAGGTTTGCGCGCCGCGCCGACTTCATCAAGCCTGCCGACCTTCGTAGTGTGAGGTGCACGCTTAAGAATCTCTGGATCCTCAGCCGCTTCTTCGTTGATTGATTTCATCGCGTCTATAAACAGATCAAGCTCTTCGCGGCTCTCTGTTTCCGTAGGCTCAACCATTAGTGCGCCATGTACGATGAGTGGGAATGACATGGTGGGTGGATAAAAACCGTAATCAATTAATCGTTTTGCTATATCTACATTTTTCACGCCGTACTTCAACTGGTACTTATCTGAAAAAACTACTTCGTGCATCAACGGTCCGGGATAAGCGATTTCATAGGTCTCTTTTAAATTGTGGGCGATGTAATTGGCGTTTAACACCGCCGTTTCCGTAGCTTCGCGCAAGCCCGTGTCGCCATGCGTTAAGATGTAGCTCAGGGCGCGAACCAGTACGCCGAAGTTGCCGTGAAAAGCTCGCAAGCGACCTACAGATTTCGGACAATCGAAATTGAATGTAAGCGTTCCGTCTTCATTCTTCGCAAGTCTGGGGAAGGGAAGATACGGCTCAAGCTCCGCCGTAACGGCAACCGGGCCTGCGCCGGGACCGCCCCCGCCATGTGGTGTCGAAAAGGTCTTGTGCAAATTCATATGCATCACATCTATACCGAAATCACCCGGACGAGCTACGCCAACCAGGGCGTTCATATTCGCGCCGTCCATATAAACCAAGCCGCCGCCATCGTGCATGATGCGGCAAACTTCTTCGATGTTCTCTTCAAATTTACCTAGCGTGTTGGGATTGGTGAGCATCAATGCCGCAACGTCTGCGCTCATCATTTCACGAAGCGCGGCAAGGTCAGTTAATCCTTCAGCGGTTGAAGGAACGGTTTCGACCGTGTAGCCGCAGACGATAGCCGAAGCAGGATTGGTGCCGTGCGCCGAATCAGGAATCAGAACTTTTTTGCGTGGATTGCCTCTGTCGGTCAGGCAGGCGCGAATCATCATCATGCCTGTCAACTCGCCTTGGGCTCCTGCTGCCGGTTGCAGAGTGACTGCCGCAAGCCCTGTTATTTGCGCCAATGCTTCTTCAAGGTGACGGACGATTTCAATAGCGCCTTGGGCGTACGCATCAGGCGTAAGCGGATGGAGATTGGCGATGCCTTCGAGTCGCGCCATCTTCTCATTGATGCGTGGGTTGTACTTCATCGTGCAGGAGCCTAAAGGATACATCCCTGTGTCAACGCCATAATTCCAGGTCGAGATGCGCGTGAAGTGACGAATCACATCCACTTCAGAGAGTTCGGGCATGCCTTCAAGGTCATCGTCGCGGACGAATTTTTTATCTAACAGGTTGGATTGCTCAGGCACGTCGAGTTTTGAAATCGAGTAACCTATACGACCTGCGTGTGATTCTTCAAAGAGCAGCCCCTCGTTTTGAACGATGTGAGTTGTCGCTTTTTTAATTCGGTTGTTATTCATTTTTGATTCGATTCAAAATTTCAAATTGAAATCTCAGATTTAAAAGAAAACCCCGGAAGCCGCATCATCAAGCGCGGTCACCAAATTATCAATCGCCTCTTTCTTGGTTGTCTCGGTCACGCAAAGGAGCAATCCGTCGCTCATCTCCGGGTAATACCTGTCTAAGGCGATGCCACCGATGATTTTTTTGTCGAGCAATCGCCGGATTATTTCGCTTGCCGGTTGCGGCGTCTTGATGACAAATTCATTGAAGAAAGGTGCGGAAAATTGCAGCGAGTAGCCCTCAAGTTTGGCAATTTCATTTGCCGCATAATGCGCTTTCTGCAAATTCTGATGCGCCACTTCCTGAACACCTTTGCGCCCCATCGTCGCCAGATAAATCGTCGCCATTAATGCGAACAAGCCTTGATTGGTGCAAATATTCGAGGTCGCTTTCTCTCGCCGTATGTGTTGCTCGCGTGTCGAAAGCGTCAAGACGTAGCCGCGTCTGCCTTGATGGTCTTTGGTTTCGCCGACCAAGCGTCCGGGCATCTGGCGTATATATTTTTCAAGCGTCGCAAACATTCCACAGTAGGGCCCGCCATAACTGAGAGGGATACCAAACGATTGTCCTTCTGCAACCACGATGTCTGCGCCGCAAGCGCCTGGCGATTTTAACGCGCCGAAACTGATGCCCTCTGCAACGGCAACAATCATCAAGGCTCCGGCTTCGTGCGCCAGGTCGGCAAGGGCTTGCAAATCTTCTATACAACCGAAAAAATTCGGCGATTGCACGACGATGGCGGCGGTCTCTTTATCCGGCTTGATCTGATTTAAATCAAGCGCGCCACTTTCAGAGTGTGGCACATCGTCAAACTGCAAGCCCATGTGTTTGGTGTACAACTCAACCACTTCGCGGTATTGCGGATGGACAGAATCGGCAATGATGAATTTGTCGCGGCGTGTGACGCGCTGTGCCATTAACACTGCTTCAGCCAGACCTGTCGAGCCATCATACAGCGAGGCGTTTGCGACTTCCATTCCGGTCAACTGACAGGTCATGGTTTGAAACTCGAAGATGTATTGCAAAGTGCCTTGACTGAGTTCGGGTTGATAAGGTGTGTAAGCCGTAAAGAACTCTGAACGCGAAATCAAAGAGTCTATGATCACCGGGATGAAATGCGCGTAGGCCCCTGCTCCAAGAAAGGATTGAAAGTCTGTGGCATTTTTGGCAGCCAAGTCGCGGAAATAAGCGATGAGGTCTGGTTCGCTCATCGCTTCACCGATTCCTATCTTTGATGTCCATCTAAGGTTTTCGGGAATCTGTTGAAAGAGTTCTTCGATGCGCGCTGCCCCTATGTTTTGCAACATTGCGGCGCGCTCATCGGGCGAGTTTGGAATGTATCTCATCTGGTATTACTCTGCACTCTCTGATTTGATGTAATCTTCGTATTCGATGCCGGTCAAGAGACCATCAACTTGTGCAGGAGCACTCATCTGTAGGACAACCATCCATCCTGTGCCATAAGGGTCTTCGTTGACTTTTTCAGGCGAGTCATTGAGTGAGTCATTGACAGCAACCACCGAACCGCTGATCGGCATATAGATTTCGCTGACCGCTTTGACACTCTCAACCGAACCAAAGGGTTCGGCTGCTTCAAATTTGTCGCCTACCTTTGGCAATTCGACATAGACGACATCACCCAATTGATTCTGCGCGTGGTCGGTTATGCCTATGGTTGCTTGATCTCCACTAACTCGTACCCATTCGTGATCTTTGGTATAGCTCAATTCTTCAGGGATATTCGACATTTTATTTTCCTCTTCAACATTTTCTATTTTTGAAATGAACCAGACTGGAGCAGGCTATTTTTACAGCCTTCGTGAAACTCTTTCAAATGCTCTGCTCACAATTGGTCATCGTGTGAGGTATTGAAACTTGAGCCCATTGCTTCTGTCAACTTCAACAAGCAGAAATCTGCTCGTTTTCAGAAAACTATAGATAAAGTTACATTTTTACAAATTCTGGATATCAACTAAAAGCCAAGTATAGTAAAAGCAATAGGGCAACACAAATGTAGGCTGCAGGCTAGCTGCTCCAAAGGTTAGAAACAACCAATTTGAAACCGGCAAAAATCACCCAATAAAAAAGGTCGAATACTTTCGACATCCGACCTGTCCGGTGAAAAAGCTATATACCGAGCACACCAAGATCCGGGCATCGCTTGGCGTGGTGTCAGAACCGGGAGCGGTAGCGACCGGG
>JANMSG010000633.1:0-2443 GCA_031389065.1 Acidobacteriota bacterium
GCAATCGCTTCATCGTGTTTGAGCAAAATTTTTTGGCGGGCGGCCCCTTGCGAAGCGAGTTTTCTCGAATCATATGCTCTATGCAAAGTTGCCAGAGTCGCGCTGCTTATTTCATTGAAGCCCTCTTTGCTCCACGCATAATTAGCCTTGTTCCACCTTTCCCCATCAAGCGGAATGCAGAGAATGTCTTTATCGGTTTTGTCGGATTGCAGGTAGCGATCAAACTCTGGCCAATATTCGTCAACCAGATATGCCGTTCGCCCAAACCCGGATTGTTTTGCTTGCGGCTGAGGGTTTCTGAAACAAGATGCAATGCCACAACTGGCGCAACTGTTATGCGCAATTGTTCGCGATGCTTGTGCGTCAACGTGAGCCATAACGGAGAGATTCGCTTTGTCGCCTTTGAAGCGAACCATCAGAGAGTCGCTGGTTAAAGTGACTTCGATTCTGAAAGGCTTTTTTGCTTTGAATCGTAAATCAACATAGTTCCAGAAGACCGTAGCATCGCGTCCCTGCTCGGCTAGTGACCCCTGTATGATTTGCGTGTGCGCGTGACGCTCAATGATTTCAAAACCCGCGTCAAGCGCAGCAGAATAGAGAGCATTTGACAATTGACACAAGCCGCCGCCTGTAGTTGGGATGATGCAGCCCTGACGCAGTTCGCGACCTTGGACGAAGCCACTGAATTGAGAAGGTCGCCCGATGTGTTGCCAGAAGCTGAAGACTTGGTTTGCCCCAACCTCAAAGCCATTGATTTTACGAACTGCGGTTCTGAGATTTTGTATCTTTCCTGCTATGAGATGGCTTTCTGCATCGTTGTGATTGGTCCACAGGAGAGATGAGGAAACGGCAATCACCTCTTTATCGGCAAGGCGATTGCTTTTCAGAGGGCGAGGAAGTTGGTCAATGAACGAATTGCGGGTGAATCGCTGCAATTGAAACATTGCTGCTTTCGCGCGAAACAGCATTGCGTCACGAATAGACGGGATGTCATTTCTAATCGCTTCCTCTTTTGCTTCATTCATAAATTCAAAGCGGCTCCTTTACCGGCGCGCCGACTTGCGAAGATCGCTTTGCCAGAGCATCCAAACGTAGCCGCTTTGATGAAGCGAATCGAAAAAAGGATGGCGGAACTTTTGGCTGAAAAAGGATTGACTCAGACTTCTTTTATCACGGTTATATTTTTAGATCAACGCTTATTGTTATGGCTTCCTTGTTATCAGAAATGTCATATCAACCGATTTAGCTTTTTCGTTGGTATGTAAACCAACATCCTCTTCCTTTACCATTTCAAATATGCCCATGCGATTTAATCGCAAGAGACTCTTCTCAAATAAGGAGCGATTGTAAACATCTCCTTCTTTAATTGAAAGTTTCGAGCGAAGCAATTCATCATTGAATGCATCGCTTCCGGTAAAAGAGATTTTGCCGATTGTATATACTTCTCCTTCCTCTAAGATGAACTTCACATCAGCAATCGCTTCATTTGAATCGAGCGCGGGAGCGTGAAATGCAGGTTCGAAAAACACATCAAATTGTACATAGCCTTGCTCCTGATACTTCTGCTTTAGAAGTTCAATACCTTTTTTGACGACGCTGTAACCTTTGAGAATGTCGCCTTTTCTTATCCCGACAGTTTCTCTTACTTCAGTTGCTGAAAAGTGCTTTGCGTCAACAATGTCTATTTTTCCTGCTCGATAAAGAACATTTTCTTCAACTGAAATGGTAATCTTCACTCCATTCAAAGTGTTTTCAAATTCAGGTTCATGAAACCGTGCCTGCAAATAGCCATTGTCCACATAAAGAAGAACACGCATTCTGTCTAAATCTGATTGAAGAAGCTCATCACTATATGAATCTCCAATTTTCACAAGCTGCAAAGAGTTCAGGATTTTCTCCGATGAAAACACCTTGTTGCCGCGAAACTCTATGCTAGCTATTGGAAGACCTTCAAAGGGAAGTTTCTTTTTCGTGTATTCATTGTCGTCGCCGACACTGCCTGCCTCAGATTTCGTTGCTTCTCTCTTTTCTTGAGATTTGGAATCTTGCTGCATAAATATAGCTGCAAGATTCACAGGATTAATTAAAAAGAGAAAAAGAAAGGAAAAGAGCACGCGATGATATTTCATAACGCCGACCTCCTTTGGTTAAAGACAATATTATTACGCTTCCGCTGTTTTTGTCGCTTTGCCTCTTTGCATAATCGCAGCGGTGATGCCAGCGGTGAGTGCGCCTGAAATTATCGTGAATGGAATCCACAAAAGCATTTGCGGAATGAGACCAATTTGAATGTATTTGCTGAACCAATCCATTTCGGGAAAGCCGGGTGGCGCCACATCGTAATGGGTTCCCCAGGCGCCCTTGATGGCGAAGAACATGAGGATCGCTACTGGGATTCGTGCCGCAAAAGCATAAGCAAGTAGCACTTTAAATAGCTTTCGCC
>JANMSG010000649.1:0-4292 GCA_031389065.1 Acidobacteriota bacterium
ATTCCTGAAAAGGAAGCTTCTGCCGGTTTTCCCCACAGAGTGATTAATGCCGCGCCTGCTGCAAGCAAGCCCAGCAAAGATATTGCGCCTGCAACTTTGCGCTCGATTCGATGAGCGAAAGCGTCAATCATCATGATGACAATTGCCACGACCGACAAAATCATTTCAGGCAGTATCGCGTGATAATTTATTCCAAGTTTTTCCACAAGTTTCTACCGATTGTATTCAACAGCGAGTGAACAGGATGTCACTATTCGCCGTGTTTTTCCTGTCCTTCTTTGTTAATCATTTCTGCTGATTTTGCTACCTGATCTTCTGCCGCTGTGACTTTCGTTATTTGAGTCGGGTTAATGTAGCTCTTTATCAAAGTGATTGCTACGATGGCATTGCTGCTTCGCTCCAGAAAGAAAGTTGGATAGACACCCATCACGAAGATCAAAACAATCAGCGGCGCGAGCGCGAGTTTTTCTCTGAAGTTAATGTCGGTCAATCTCTTGTTTTCAGGGTTTGTGACTTCGCCGTAAATAACGCGCTGATACATCCACAGCATATAGACTGCAGACAAAATCATGCCGAGCGAAGCAATTGACGCGAAGGTGATGGCGTACGGCAGCTCTTTTGATGTGAAAGTGCCGACGAGAATCAAAAACTCACCAACGAAACCGTTCAACAAAGGCAGCGCGATGGATGACAGGGTGACGACTAAAAACAGCGCCGAAAAGACGGGCATGACGTTTGCCAGTCCACCGAATTCGGCAATCATTCGCGTGTGGCGACGATCATAAATCATTCCCACCATGATAAACAGCGCGCCTGTCGAAATGCCGTGATTGAGCATTTGATAAAGCGCGCCCTGCATTCCCTGTTCTGTGAACGAGAAGATGCCAAGCACAACAAAGCCCAGGTGCGAGACCGATGAATAAGCGACTAACTTTTTCATATCAGGCTGCACCATCGCAACCAGCGCACCGTAAATAATGCCGATGACTGCGAGCGTACAAATCAGCGTTGCGTAAGCGCGAGAGGCATCTGGAAACATAGGCAGGTTGAAACGCATCAAGCCATACGTTCCCATCTTGAGCAAGACGCCGGCAAGAATCACAGAACCTGCCGTTGGCGCTTCAACGTGGGCGTCCGGCAACCAGGTGTGAAAAGGGAAGATAGGCACTTTGATTAAAAATGCCAGGGCAAACGCCCAAAATAACCAACGCTGTTCAGAATCTGAGAGATGAAATGCTCCTGACCTCAAATCATTCGTGATTGCGGCAATGTCAAAGGTGAAATTGCCGGTTGCGCCGCCGTGCATATTATAAAGAGCGATGATTCCCGCAAGCATTAACAAAGAGCCTATGACTGTATAAATCACAAATTTTACTGCTGCATAAATTCGACGCTCTCCGCCCCAGATGCCTATCAATAAATACATAGGCACAAGCATAACTTCCCAGAACAGGTAGAACAGAAACATATCCATAGCGACGAACACACCGATCATTCCTGTTTCGAGAACGAGCATACAGACTAAGAATTCGCGCAGTCTTGAATGAACGGAATTCCATGAAGCGATCATCGTAACCGGCACGATGAAGGTAGTGAGTATCACCAGCCAAAGGCTCAAGCCGTCAACCGCTACGTGATAGCGCACGCCTAGATTGAAGGCGCTAATCCATTCTTTGTTGGTATCGAACTGTAGCCCGCCGGTTGACTGAAAGCCGAAAAGCATGAAAAGCGAAATAACAAACGTAGCGAGTGAAAAAATCAGCGCCGTCCAACGTACGTTGTTTTCGTTCGGATGCTCGCCGCGCCCTACGACGATTAAGGCAATCGCCCCAAGGAGCGGCAGCAAGGTTATAATTGTGAGCAGATATGATTCCATTTTAGTTCAAACTATCGAATGCTGAGAATGAAGTAGCCGATGATTACCAACGCGCCAAGCACAACCAACGCAACGTAGCTGCGCGCAAATCCCGATTGCAGATGGCGCATCACGCCGCCAAACTGTTTTGCGATTGCTCCCGCTGCATTGACGAAACCATCTATGATCTTCACATCAATGAATTTCCACAACACATGAATCGAGCCTTTCTTGATAGGCTGTATGATTGCTGCGTCGTAGGCTTCGTCAACTCTGTACTTGTCTTCTAGCAATTGAGGTGGTTGCCATAACGGATTCTTGTTAAACCAGGACCATCCAATACTTATGCCGGCGAGGGCAATCAAAATAGAGATAACCATCAATATCCATTCGGTTGTATGGCTTGCCCCTGCGGCAACGTGTGATGATGACGCTGCAGCTGGCTTGGTTACAGGTATAGGCGCAGTTTCAGAATGCGAACCTTCGGCAGAAATTGCCGGCTGATGTTCACCCGCTCCTGCGTGAGCAGTCGGATGTGCGATTGATGGTTCAAGGAAATGTTCGAAGTAGTTCTTTACGCCAAACGCGGAAGGCATTCCTAAAAAGCCTACAAGCGCAGCACAAATCGCCAGCACAAGTAACGGAGTCGTCATCACTTTCGGTGTTTCGTGCGGCGTTCCCCCGTGATGGGAATCGTGATTATTGTGGGCGTCATCACTTGAATGATGATCGTCGTGACCGTGCGCATCATGGGCGTTGTCGTTGAATCGCTCTTTGCCCCAAAACGTCAAGACCATCAAGCGCGTCATATAAACTGCCGTCAGTAATGCCGTCAATGCGCCAACCGCCCACAAGATTTTCGGCACAACCGATGTTTCACCGAAAGCATCGGTTGTGAATGTGCGGTAAAGAATTTCGTCTTTACTGAAAAAGCCTGACAATGGAGGGATTCCGGCAATCGCCAGCCAACCTGTAGCCATTGTGAAAAACGTAATCGGCATGTACTTTCGCAAACCGCCCATCTTCCGCATATCTTGTTCGTGGTGCATTCCTACGATGACCGAACCCGCGCCCAAAAAGAGCAAAGCCTTGAAAAATGCGTGCGTGAAGACGTGGAAGATGCCGCCAGTGAAAGCGCCTACGCCACAAGCCAAAAACATATAGCCGAGTTGCGAAACGGTCGAATAAGCGAGAACTTTTTTAATGTCGGATTGGGCGATGGCAATCGTTGCGGCAAACAACGCGGTAGCCCCGCCGATAATGGCTACAATCATCATTGCCGTTGGCGCTTTAATGTAAATCGAGCTTGCGCGAGCCACCATATAAACGCCTGCCGTAACCATCGTTGCTGCGTGTATGAGCGCCGACACTGGCGTAGGTCCTGCCATCGCATCGGGCAGCCAAACGAATAACGGTATCTGCGCGCTCTTTCCTGTCGCACCGACAAAAAGCAAAACGGCGATGGTCGTCAGTCCGCCTGCGAAAATCATCGAAGCCGAGAGCGGTTCTGACGCTTGCTGCATCGCCCACTCGAAGGCGCTGGAAACGCCTCGCGGGTCATCGAAATAAAAGATTGACCCCGATTTCAAAAACAGTAACATCAGGCCTAAGGCGAAGCCGAAATCGCCTACGCGGTTAAAAATAAATGCTTTCTTCGCTGCGTCGCTGGCAAAGCCTTTTTTGAAATAGAAACCGATAAGTAGATAAGAGCAAAGCCCCACGCCTTCCCAACCGACAAACATCAATAAAAAGTTATCTGCCAAAATCAACGTGAGCATCGAAAACATAAAGAGATTCAGATATGCGAAGAACCTCCAATAGCCGTCTTCGCCTTTCATATAACCGGTTGCGAAGACGTGAATCCAGAAGGCGACGAAGGTGATAAATAAAATGTAAATCGCCGAAAGCGGGTCAAGCAGCAACGCGAAATCAGCGCGGAAATTGCCCACGTTGATCCAGGTGAATAAATACTGATGAATCTTTTCACCGGCTTCGAGCTCGTGAAGCTTTTGGAAGAAGGCTATGAACGAAAAGACGGCTGATACGAGAACCGTTGAGCAAGCGATGTAGCCAATCAAGCGCTCGCTCATTCGTTTGCCGAAGAACCCTAATATTGCTGCGCCGACGAGCGGCGCGAGAATAATAATCGCTAGCATCTTAATTTCTCAGTGACGAGGACTGAGGACTGAGGACTGAGTGTTGAAACGTCTGAACGAAGAACGCGATACAATGAAATAATTCTGCATTCTTCTGTTCATCCTTCATAATTTATCGGTTAATGATTTCCTCAGTCCTCAGTCCTCAGTCCTTAGTCCTTTCTTCCTCTTACATTTTCAGATTGTCTGCTTCGTCAACATTGAGCGAAGCGCGATTGCGGAAAATCGAGATAATAATTGCCAGTCCGACCGCCGCTTCTGCCGCCGCTACGGTCATCACG
>JANMSG010000674.1:0-8183 GCA_031389065.1 Acidobacteriota bacterium
TGCAAACCGATTGAGCAAGTCACGGTCAAGCGGCTTATGCTCCAACTCATTGAAGATATGCAAGACATATTCTTCCGCTACTTCGTCGTAGCTACTCTGCGTTTCCATGATTCTCTTTTCCATATTCAAGTAATTTTGTCTCGGTTGTTCGCAAATAAGATCAATGCCTTACAACAAACTTTTCTGGAAATAACAACTATGAATGATCTGTTACTGGCATTCAACTTGCTCCTGAGTTAATTGGATAATTGTAATTTCGCAAAACGGAAATGTAGGAAGTTTGCGCGTATATTGGAATGTCCGAATGTCCTACATCTGTGACTCGTTTGCATTCGTTTTATATACAAATCAGTCACAAAGACAACAGGCAGGATTCATAGGTAACAGAACATGATTAAAGCTACCCTGTTCGATATTGATGGAACTTTGATAGATTCGGTGGATTTACATGCGGAAGCCTGGCAAGAGGCATTTAGAAAGTTCGGCTCAGAAATTCCTTTTGAGACGATACGTTATCAAATTGGCAAAGGTAGTGATCAGTTATTGCCTGTCTTCTTTTCGCAGGAAGAGATACAGAGTTTTGGTAAATCTATAGAAACCTATCGCGCCAATCTTTTTAAAGATAACTATCTGCCGCGTGTGCGGCCTTTCCCGAAAGTGCGGGAGTTATTTGAGAGAATCCTTGATGAGGGTAAGCGCATCGTTCTGGCGTCTTCTGCAAAAGGCGATGAATTAGAAGCCTACAAGGAGATTGCCGGTATTAAAGATTTGATTAAAGACGAGACCTCTGCCGATGATGTAGAAAAATCTAAGCCACACCCGGACATCTTTCAAGTCGCGCTGAAAAAGTTGGGGGAGCTAAGCCCTGAAGAAGTCTTAGTAGTTGGCGATACGCCTTATGACGCCGAAGCTGCGAACAAAATCCCTCTTCATACGATTGGATTTTTGAGCGGAGGCTTCCCTGAAGAAGCGCTCCGTGCGGCTGGTTGCATAAAAATCTATCAGGGAGCCGCCGATCTGTTGGCGCATTATGAACAATCACCCATAGCCCAAAGCTCAAGGGTATTGTCTCAGAAGAAGTAAGCGTCAAAAATGTATTTTGGCGAACATAGGAGTAAAAATTATGAATCAGACACTCTGGATTATTCTTATTGTGGCGATTGTAGCAATTTTTTCTTTTCTTCTTCTCTTCGACAGGTCAGCGAAAAACCGCCGACAGGATGATCGAGACGCAGAGAAAGCAGATGAAATTCAAAAGAATCCGGCGCTTTTAAACCGTTCACAACAAGCTGCGGAATTACAGGTGGGTGAAGACCGAGAAAGAGTTCAGTTGTCTCGTTTCGAGCCCGACGCAAAAGAGAAACAAAGAGCCGTGACCACCGAATAACCATACGAAGGTATGGCTATTTGTTAGAGAGATTCAATAACAATCAGGAGAATCAAAATGAGCAAAGACCCTATGATTGACGAGCGCCCTGTGCGCATACCGCCAACAAATCCCGATGATCCTCTGCAACCAGACACTGGGGCACCAGCCGAACCTGTCTACATACCTCCTGACTCTGACCCGACACCAGATTCTCCTCCTTACCCTTTAGAGCCGGAGATTGCACCCGATAGTTTGCCAGGCACTGAGTCACCGCGACCTGAAGAACCGCCACTTTTTTAGGTGCTGCGAATCTTACTGCTAATAAGCAAAAATTTAACCAGACATTGTCGAAGTTAGTGGTGTGGAGGAATGGAGATTGCATTAGAAGGAAAGCGTTAATGAAAAACCCAGTCGGACTTAATAACTATTAGGAGTAAAGATTTATAGTATGTACAGACTAATTTTTGCAACATTTTGCCTTTTCATCTTAACGTCTGGCGCTTTCGCGCAAAACAACAAGAGAGCCGATTTTTTTATCGGTTATTCAAACCTGCAAGGAGAGGGAATCCCCAACGACAATGATCCCAGCGCGGTTTTCTCGGACAGGTTCTTTGAAAGACGTACAGGATTGCATGGCGTGCATCTGGCAGCCACAGGTTATTTCAATAATCATGTGGGGATAACGGGAGATTTCTCTTTCCATCGCAAAGAAGACAACTTCGATTTTAGCGGTGGTACAGATAAACTGGACACCCGAGTCTTGTATTTTATGGCAGGTCCAAAAGTCAAATTCCGCAATGCGAGCCGTATAGAACCTTTCGTACACGCGCTTGCCGGGGGAGCACATACAAGATTTGAAGTGAAAACAACCGATACCTTTGGCGGTAGCACTTTCGATTCTTCATTTGATACAGGCGCAACCGATTTTGCGATGGCTGTTGGTGGAGGCGTAGACGTTCGTTTGTCGGACAACTTTAGTTTGCGCCTTATTCAAATTGATTATGCGCCGATTTTTCTCAAGGATCGGTCTATCAATAGATTGGGCGCGGCAGGAGCCATACTGCCATTCACATTGGAAGGACAGAGACAGGATAATATTCGTATCTCTATTGGCTTAACCTTCTAAATATTTCTAAAAGAAACTGGTATAGGCATTTGAGCAACACCAAGAATATTTGGGAAAAGCTTCCACACAAATGCCTATATCAGCCTATCTAAAATATTTGCCAGTATCTGATTTCCCTTAAAATATCGTCTTCAAGTCTCCCCAGAAATTGTGCTTGGAACGCCGCAACGAAGCGTTTTGCACGCCATGTAATAAAGCTCCCACTGCCAATCCAGCTCCGGCAACTGCCGCTGATCGTTTACCTTACAGCGCGGCAGAGAGCTTTGCCCTCCCCTAAATAAAAGGAAACGGGTTTGGCAATTTGCCATACAAATGATGTCTTTTTGATGCTATGCCTGGAAGGTGAAAGGATAATCACTTGACACGTTTTAAGTCCCGATAGGAACTGCTCGAAGGAGTAGCGTCGAAGTGCTGACGCTACTTAATTTGCTCACTCTATTAGACAAAACCTTTTGCACTTCTAAACAGGTATTCTAGAGCCAGTCGGATAGTATTTGCACGGTTTATCAATGAGCCGCAAGCCAGTCACTGAATATTTGAGCTTCTTCAAGCTTGCCGCTCCAACGTGCTCTATTTTTTCCCATCAGCGCCAGAACCATCGCGTGATGCTGGCCCGCACGATCCCCTATGCGCTCAAAGTAAGAATAGAAACGGTCTATCTTCTCTACGGATTGCTGTGCAGCTTCTACATTTTTGAAAGTTAGAAGATTGCGAAAATAACGCGAATAGATATTTTGTTCGCTTGCTGTGGTTGTATAAAGATCAAAATAGCCCGTCAGAAGGCCTGCCTGACGCAGCACTTCAGCAATATAAGACGGTTGCGCTTCTACCAGATAAGCAATTTCTGCCACATCGGTAATGCCATCTTGATGGAGTTGAAGGATCTGCTCTTTCTTGGAAGGTCGTCCGTTATTAGCTGAAGATTCATTCAATCGAGGATCATCTTCCTGCTGATAATTAATCGGTCTATCTTCTGTCGCAGAGCTTGACTCGTTATTGTGAGGTTGTCTCATTGTACTACTCCTGAATATGTTTCAACGTAAGCCATCACTCTTTAAAGTTGTAGTGCTTATGCCAATACACAATTCCTAATCCTACAAATGCGCTCAAAAGCATCAATACATTTGTAATTACAAAAACCCAGTTATTTAACAGCCAACTATAGATTGCAAATCCGGTCGAGGCGCTTATTTGTCCGATAAACAGCCACTTTGACACCCCTTCACTGGAGCCTTCTTGCCATTGTTTATAAATCTGTTTGGCAATTGTAAGCACGAGAATAAGTGAACTCATCCATCCGATGGCTTCTGTCATATTACTCGTCCCATGGCTCCTATTTAAACAGGCTTTTTATCCAAGTTTGGCGATTGATCAGTGGGCTAGAGAGTCCAATTGCCATACTACCAATATAGACTTCTGCTTCTCCCTAGCCCTTTTCCGCGTTTTTATGATCTATCGGCAGCTGCATGAGCCGATTTATTCATCCCTTTTTTGAAATTTATCATCTCGTTGCCTAATCTTACCAACTCTTGCTGTTGAATGAGTTTTTCAACTTTAGGAAACATTTCTTCCTCTTCTTCGCCAACATGATGTTCGACGTTTTCTCCCATTACTTTGAGCTTTGCATCAAACTTTTCGCTGCCTTTGGCGAGCGCCGTAATTTCACGAAGCAAAGTCTTGACCTGTTTGTGCTCTTCTAAAGCTTCCAAAACCATATCCTTGAGATCTTCTTGCTGCTCAAGAACTGGATAAAATATGGTCTCTTCAATCTGAGTATGAATTTCCAACTCTGTTTTAATCTTTTCAAAAAGCTGGAGGTGCTGTTTCTCACTATCAGTCGCCTCTACTTTGGCAAAGAGTTCGGCTACTTTCTTATGATCTTCTTTCAATAACTCTATGATATTCATAATCCCTCCTGTTTTATTTACAAACACACATGAGAAAATAAAGGCTGCTTTTCATACACTTTACATCCTCTTTGATGTACTATTGCAATCATCGCGCCATAAAAAATCATTCTATATTTAGGGCTGAATCGTGAGGTTTTTTATACACACAGGTTTCTGCGCAGCAATCCGCATTCGATTTTTTTGCGTAAGGAATGGCGCGACTGTTGATGCATTCGGGTTGCTCTACAGCACAGACTTGAAGATAATCCTTACCCGCAAATCTAATCAAACAGCTTGGGGAGACAACTCTTATGATGTTAAGCACCATGCAGGATCGTCCTTTGACAATCAATGAGATTTTTAACTACGGCAGAAAAGTATACGCAGACAGTCACATCGTAACTTTTATGGGCAATGATTCGCGTCGAGCTACATTCGCAGAAGTTGCTGCACGAACCGAAAAACTCGCTGCCGCGCTCACACGGCTGGGGCTGAAAGGAGACGATCGCGTAGGAACTTTTTGTTGGAACAATCAAGAGCATTTGGAAGCTTACTTTGCTGTGCCTTGTATGGGCGCTGTGCTGCACACGCTCAATCTTCGCCTCTTTCCCGAACAACTTTCGTATGTCATTAATCATGCCAAAGATCGCTTCATCATTGTCGATGATTCGCTCATTCCCTTGCTGGCTCGCGTCGTGAAAGATTTGCAGACGGTCGAGAAATTCATCGTCGTAGGCAACGGGGACGCGCAGGCGCTCGGCGAGGTGTTGCGCTACGAAGAGTTGCTCGAAGCTGAAGGTGCTGGATTTGACTGGCCCGAAATTGATGAACGCCAGGCCGCGGCTATGTGTTACACAAGCGGCACAACGGGCAATCCGAAAGGTGTCGTCTATTCGCATCGTTCAAATTATCTACACTCGCTGGCGGCATGTTCGGCATCCACTTTTGGCTTTAACGAAAACGATAGAATCTTACCCATCGTGCCGATGTTTCATGCCAACGCCTGGGGGTTGCCATACGCGGCGTGGATGTCTGGCGCGGATTTCCTGATGCCGAACCGTTTCCTGCAAGCCGAGCCTTTGTGCAAATTCATCGCCGCCGAGCGTCCGACTTTTTCCGGTGCTGTGCCGACGATTTGGAACGACATCTTGCGCTATGCCGAAGACAATCCTGTAGACTTTTCTTCGCTGCGAATGATTATTTGCGGCGGCTCGGCTGTGCCTCGCTCTTTGATGGAAAAATTCCAAAAACGTCACAACGTGCAAATCATTCAAGCCTGGGGGATGACCGAGACAAGCCCGCTTGCGGCGGTCGCTTATCCGCCAAGAGGATGCGCCCCTGAAGACGAAATGAACTGGCGCGTGAAAACCGGGCGCATAAAGATGAGCGTTGAATTGCGTTTGATGGATGGCGAAAAAGAGTTGCCTTGGGACGCGGAATCCATCGGCGAAATAGAAGTGCGCGGTCCGTGGATTACAGGCTCTTATTATGGCGACGACTCGCCTGAAAAATTCCATGACGGGTGGCTTAGAACCGGCGATGTTGGAACCGTTGACCAGAAAGGCTACATTCAAATCACCGACCGCTCGAAAGACGTGATCAAATCAGGCGGCGAGTGGATATCAACGGTCGAATTAGAAAACACCATTATGGGTCATCCGGAAGTCATTGAAGCGGCAGTCATCGGCGTACCCGATGACAAATGGGATGAACGCCCCTTGGCTTGCGTGGTCTTAAAAGAAGGCTCTGCAACAAGCGTCGAGGAATTGTGCCACTACCTGTCCGACAAGGTTGCGAAGTGGTGGATACCCGAACGCTGGACCTTCATCAACGAAGTGCCTAAGACCAGCGTCGGCAAGTTCGACAAAAAAGTTCTGCGCGCCAGACGCGAAAACGGCGAACTCGAAATTGTCAAAGCGAACTAAGAAGACTTCAAGTTTTCAAGCTTTTGTTTTTGCGGCTGTGCCGCTTTGATGTACGGAAAGGCTCGGCCTTTCCGAGCCCATCGCCACTTCCTTCTTGCGGCTACGCCGCCGTTTTGGGGCGTAGCCCCGAAACCTTTTGAGGCAAGCGTTCCGGCGGGGCACAGCCGCCTGAAAAAGATGTGCAGATACCAATGCGTTTCACATCTGGCTAGCTTCTGATCGTCGCAGCACGGCGAAAGTAATTGCTCAATACGCTTTGAATATTTCAACCAATGGTCATACGTATGAAAAGATTTCTTCTGGTTTCAACTTTGTTATTTGCAATATTAACAATGAACACAAAGGCGCAAACCATCAAACGCCCATTACGCCCCGTGCATACCTATTCAATCGTCGCTTACGATCCCGAAACCGGGCAACTCGGCGTCGCTGTGCAATCGCATTGGTTTGGTGTAGGCGCAATCGTACCTTGGGCAGAAGCCGGGGTTGGCGCAATTGCTACGCAATCGTTTGTTGAGCCAAGTTACGGCAAACTCGGACTCGATTTCATGCGCGCCGGGAAGAGCGCCCCAGAGGCTTTGAAAGCTTTGCTTGCGGGCGATGAAGGTCGCGAGGTTCGACAGGTCGCCATGATTGATGCGCAAGGTCGTGTCGCGGCGCACACGGGCGCCAAAGACATTCCTGCCGCAGGTCACATCGTCGGCAAAAATTATTCCGTGCAAGCCAACCTTATGCTTAATGATAAAGTTTGGCCTGCGATGTCTCGCGCTTTTGAAAATACCAAAGGCGATCTGGCAGAACGCCTGATGGCTGCACTAGAAGCCGCGCAGGAGGTCGGCGGCGACATTCGTGGCAAACAATCAGCCGCGCTCATTGTCGTCACAGGCAAACCTACGGGTCGCGCCTGGTCTGACAGGATTTTCGACCTCAGAATTGACGATCACCTGGAGCCCGTAAAAGAGTTGCGTCGCCTGGTCATCTTGCAACGCGCTTACAACTATATGAACGCCGGCGACCTTGCAGTTGAAAAAGGTGATAACGAAGGCGCTCTTCGCGAATACGGCGCGGCATCGCGCCTGGTGCCTGACAACGCCGAGATGGTTTACTGGACAGCCGTGGCGCTTGTCAATATGAAGCGCCTAGAGGAGTCTCTGCCGCTGTTCAAAAAAGTTTTCGCTATGGATAAGAATTGGGCGACGCTGACGCCGCGCCTTGCAAAAGTCGGTTTGTTGCCCGACGACGCGAAAGTAATCGAGCGCATCGTGAAAGTTGCAAATGAGAAGTAGCATCCCAGTTTCTAACACCTCTGACGAAAGAAAAAGAGTTTCGGGTCGCGATTCAACATGGATGCTCAAGCGCAAAGAAACTTTCTCTGCGTCTCTTGGCGTCCTGTCATGTGCCCGGTAAAAAATCTGCTTCCATCGAATTTCCAAAGATTGCTTCCTATCTTCAATAGGAAACCTTTTTCACTTTATTTTTGTATCCATCCGTAAATCCGTTTTTTAAATTCCTGCCGTAGTAGCAAGCGTAATTTACTGAAAAAGAGGAGATTCAAAATGACAAATGCACAGGATAATTATGTAGAAGAACGCTCGATGGGTGTCGTGGTGGCGATTTATTATGCGGTCGTGCTGGGAGCTTTTTTCATAGGCATGTACGGATTGTTTAATTTAGTATGGCTTGCCGGTATGGCGGTGGAACAAAACGCGCGCACCATAAGCTTGTTGTAAAAGACCAATAAAAACAGAGCAAATTCTTTTTTTTTGCTTAACGAAGATTCACTTTTCGATTCAAACTTTTCAATTTTCAAACAAATATAATTTCAAGATCGGGGCGGTGTTTGGTCCGGGTCTGGCGACAAGTTGAACCAATCG
>JANMSG010001020.1:0-2778 GCA_031389065.1 Acidobacteriota bacterium
CATTCGCCTGAAATTTTATCCCTCTTGATTTATCACCTACGAAAATGTTGAATGGATGCAGAACTGCGAAAGAAAAAGGAATCAGTATGGAAATTTTTTTCAAGAGCGCAACGACAGTAGAACCTCAAAGCGAACCCAACAAACAAACCTCTTCGCTTACCGCATTGAAACGTTTGTGGTGCATTCGCCTGATGATTGCTTGCTCCTCACTTTTGATGATGAGCGCGCCCGTCTTTGCCGCAGATGAGGCACCTGATTGGATGAAACAAATTGCTTCCGCAAGCACGCCGGTTTACGGGAGAGATGTGCCTGCCGTCGTCCTTCTCAAAGAGCGCACAGTGAAAATTGATGAGGATGGCAAGGTGACGACCGTCGAAAGATTTGCCGTGCGGATTCTATCGATTGAAGGCCGACGCGAGGCTCGTGGCTCGGTCTCATACTTAACCGATTCAGGCAAAGTGAAAGATATGCGTGCCTGGCTTGTGCGACCTTCCGAAGAGGTAAAAAAATACGGCAAAGATCAGACGCTGGACATCGCCGCAGCGCCCAACGATGTCTTCAACGAAATACGAGTCAAAGTGATAGACGCTTCATCTGAAGCGGAGGTTGGCGCGGTATTTGGTTACGAATACACTTCGGAAGAACGCTCCGTCTTCACACAATTCGATTGGGATTTTCAAGACAATCTGCCGACCTTGGTCTCGCGTTTCATGATGAGCTTGCCTGTGGGGTGGCGTGGAGAAAGCGTGACCTTCAATCATCCGAAGGTGGAGCCAAACGTCAGCGGCTCTACCTACTCCTGGGAATTGCGCGGCCTCAATTTCATAGTAGATGAACCCGCCAGTCCTAGCGTGACAAGCTTGGTGCCGCGTCTTGCCGTGAGCTATTTTCCAGCCGCCGGAGCGAAAGCAATTATCGGCAAATCCTTCGAGAAATGGTCAGATGTGTCGCGCTGGCTATTTGAATTGAGCGATTCGCAAGCCAACAGCAACGAGGCGATGGCTGCGAAAGCTCGCGAACTGGTGGCGAATGCGAAAACCGAATATGAAAAGATTCAAGCCATCGGTCGTTTCGTTCAAAGTGTGAATTACGTTGCTATTCAAACAGGCATAGGGCGCGGCGGCGGGTATCGCCCACATTCGGCTATAGAGGTTTTCGCCAAGTCTTACGGCGATTGCAAAGACAAAGCGAACTTGATGCGGGCGATGCTGAAAGTCGTAGGCCTCAATTCATACCTCGTGTGCATTTATTCAGGTGACCCGACCTACGTTCGAGAAGAATGGCCGTCGCCGCAACAATTCAATCATTGCATCATCGCCGTAAAAGTCAGTGACGCAACCAAAGCTCCGACTGTCATCACTCATCCAACTCTCGGTCATTTGTTAGTCTTCGACCCGACCGATGACAACACGCCGGTTGGCGACTTACCCGATCACGAACAAAACAGTTTTGCCTTAATTATCGCAGCAGAAGCGGGCGCCTTACTGCGTATGCCTTTGACGCCGCCCGAAGCCAACAAAGTGGAGCGACAAATTGACGCGATACTAGGCGCGGATGGCTCGCTGACTGCAAAAGTGATGCAGCGCACGGTAGGACAATCTGCCGTTGAAGAACGCAAAGTCTTTCGAGGTCTGTCAAAACCGGATTACTTAAAGATGATTGAGCGCTGGATTACGCGAGGCGCATCAGGCTCCAGCGTTTCAAAGGTCGAGCCGTCGGACAACAGCGCGGAAGGAAAGTTCGCGCTCAATGTAGAGTTTTCCGCAGGGCGTTATGGACAAGTGATGCAAGGTCGATTATTGGTTTTTAAACCAACGATTGTAGCTCGCCGCGACTCGTTTTTCTTGTCGGATGGTACCCGCAAACATCCTGTCAGGCTTGAATCACACGCCTACACAGAGACTGTGCGGGTCAAACTTCCGGAAGGCTTCGTCGTGGATGAAATTCCCGAAGCTGCGAAGATGGATACCTCGTTTGGCAGTTATTCGACAAGCTACGAAGTCAAAGATGGTACGTTGCAATTCACGCGCAACTTAATCGTGCGCGGCGCAACCATTCCGGTGGCGGAATATGAAAAAGTGAAACGCTTCTTCTCCTTGATCTACACCGCCGAACAAGCACATATTGTGCTGGAGAAGAAATAATTGAGGCTGTGGATTCGTCTTTGCGATCTACTGTACGAGTAAGCAATCTCATTCGTTGTTCAGGTCTTCAGGAGCAGATTGGTCTGTGAATGTTGACAAAGGATAGATTGTAATAATAATGCTTGCGCCAATTTCAGCGACTCTTTTAATCGTCGAGGCTCTGATTTCTGACCGGAAGCTAGAGGGTAATGTGCCACTTTCATAGCCAACGTCCAGAGTTCTAGAACAGCTTCCATCCCAAATCAGGCGCACCTCTTTTGAAAGATTTTCAACCAGCGAGCAAAAATAATTGATGACCTCGTCGGCACCATTCGTATTTCCTGCAATTTCAAAGGAAGCCTGTTGGTATCCTCGAATCTCTCCGTGATGAAGTACCGAAACACCTTCACCGAACTCGTCTACAATTTTGGAGAGGTCGTGAAGTGATTCGATTTCCAAATCGGTATTTAAGTAGTGAACTTCCATACGCTCAGGGTTTGAGAGGATTGATTAGCCGCAGGCGATTTTCTATGACCAATCCATCGCTCATATCTTCCGTGTACAAAATCTCTGCATTTCCTGACAGCGCACTCGAAACAATCAGGCTGTCCCAAAATGAAAACTGCAATTTCTCTCGCAGTTCTGAGGATTTCAG
>JANMSG010000754.1:0-6707 GCA_031389065.1 Acidobacteriota bacterium
GGGATACTGTACCTTTTGGAAAAAAGTCCCGAAAATGTTGGTTATGCATCGCTTGCCGTAGCTGATCTAACGACTGAACTCCTGCGTAATCAGCTTGGGCGACAGCCAACTTGTGCGGAAATAGTAGATGCCCTTACCAGAGGCGGTCTTGAAGCCGGCCCGCCAAAGCTGGACATCACACCTTCAACTTTAATGCTACCTGGAAGCCAGCTCATAGGCAGTGCCGCATATCCTATGAGTAGTAGCGGTCTGGCTGGCGATTCATCGCTAACGCCACAAGCTGGCGGCGGATACGACGTTTTTGTTGCGCCTATTGATCAAGACGGTAATAGTAGTGCGCGAGGAATATTCGGCGGCAGTCGTGATGAGTTTGTAGCCGCCGCAACGAAAGGTTCACGCGGCACAATCTATATCACTGGAGATACCAACTCAACCGACCTGCCGACCGTCGCCCCGACACAAGCCGCACGAGGCGGCACCAACGAGAACGGCTTTGTCGTCGTCTTTGCTCCCAATACCTTCGATGTGCTGTTTGCAACCTATCTCGGCGGCGACGGGTCTACCCTCCCGCAAAGCATCGCCATTGACTCACAAGGCAACATCTTCGTCTCAGGGATCGTCATCAGTGGGACGGCGTTCCCGACCACGCCGAGCGCATTTCAACGCGAAGTCAAAGGTCAATACGACGCTTTCCTAGTCAAGTATTCGCCGGTAGAAATCTCAACCGGTCCCGATTTCTCGCTGTCGTTCAGCCCTTCAAGTGTCACTACCTCTTTCGGCAAAGTCAAAGTCGCCGCCGACATCACTCGCACCGGAGGCTTCACAGGCAACGTCACCATCACGCCCGCAAGCCCTCTGCCAAGAGGCATTGTACTGGTGGGCGAATCGGTTTCTACGACTGAAAATCGGATTAATTTCAAATTGAAGGTCAAAGCCAGCGCCGCCCTCGGCACTCATCAATTGAGCTTTGCCGCCAGAGACGCTTCCGGCAAGACGCGAACCGCTACGTTGACACTGGTGGTTCAATAATTTTTGCGAGAAGTCGTTTCAGGAAGGATTTTCAAAATAAAAACCTTGAGCATTGTTGCAATCAGAAATTCGCGGCAATGCTCAATTTTTCTTGCGCTCGCTCAGAATTGCCCAGGTGACAAACCCGGCGATGGCAAGTCCGAAAACCACAGCCAGTAAAAGAAGAAAAAGAATAATCATAGAGCTACATCAGCAGCGTTTCGCTGAGTGTGGTGTGCTGATGATCTTTGTTGGGTTTAGATTGTCACAGCGATGAGCGGCATCTATAATTCCGAGCTATGAGTACGCAGCTTACTTTGAATTTGCCTGATGAAGTTGTGCAGCGAGCGATGCAGTACGCTGAATATGCCAAACGCGATGTGAAGGAACTCCTTACCGCGACCCTTGCATCCACATTGCCTTCGTTAGATACGATTGAGCAACTCCGCGAGATTGCGAAACTCCCTGACCGCAAAGTGTTGGCACTAACAAAATCACGTATGCAGCCGAAAGCTGACCGCCGCTTGAGCAAGTTGCTTGACCGCCAACAAGCCGGAAAACTTAACGACCTCGAACGAGCAGAACTAACCGCGCTCATGCGCTCATATGAAATGGGGCTGTTGCGCCAATCTCAAGCGCTAGCCGAAGCTGTCCATCGTGGACTGCTGCCGCCGCTTGAACCATGACTCGGCAAAAAATCTCCGATTCTGTGAAAGCGCGTGTCCGTGCGACGGCCGGACATCGTTGCGGTTATTGCTTGACGCAGCAACGCTACGCTATGCAGGTGCTGGAAATCGAACACATCATTCCCGTAGCAACGGGTGGAACAGATATGGAAGAGAATCTTTGGCTGGCTTGCCGATTGTGCAACAACGCCAAAGGGACAAAGACCCGTGGCTACGACATCATCACTGGGCGGCGCACAGGACTTTTCAATCCGCGACAACAAAAGTGGCGGCGTCATTTTCGTTGGAGTATTGACAACACACAGGTAATCGGTCGCACCGCTTGCGGGCGTGCAACTGTATTGGCATTAAACCTGAACAACGAGATTGCGCTGGTGGTGCGGCGCAACTGGGTCAGTGCAGGATGGCATCCGCCATTGATGTGAATTATTGAGCAGCAGATTATTCCAAAGCCCTGAAGTTGTCAGGGAATTTATAACGCGGTGTATTCGTTGATTCTTTCGTTGGTTTCTGTGTTTGATTTGAAACGAAGATTCCATAGCCAAGCAAGACAGCAGCGCACAATTGTGCGCTGCTGCTCAATTTTTCTTGCGCTCGCTCAGAATTGCCCAGGTGACAAACCCGGCGATGGCAAGTCCGAAAACCACGGCTACGACAAGAAGAAAAAGTATAATCATAAACTTGGGTCAGCGGCGTTTCGCTTTTTCCTTTGCGTATTGTTGATTATTGACAATCACCCAAATCAAAACGACCACACCAACCAGAACAAACAGTAATAAAAACACCATCATTGAAAAGAACATGCTTGATTGCTCATCATTCTTAAAAAAAATCAGTCTGCAAAACTAACGATTCTGCCGACCGAACAATTAAGAATCTAGCGAGCCATCTGCAACTCCACAAGTGCGCGCCTCGCAAAGGGTCTGGCCATCTGTTTGCGCCAACCCATGACAAAATCCGTATTGTCGAGCGGTCGCGCTTTCAGGTAACAAGCTTCGGCAGCGGCATCGATGGTTTCTTGACTAAATGCATGTCCGACGAGCGCGGCTTCGGCATCTTCCACTTCAATAGGCGCGGGAGCTACGCCGCCCAAAACGATGCGCGCTTTTTCAATCGTCCCGTCATCGGCAACCTCAACCATAGCAGCTACTCCTAAGACAGGAAAATCGAAGGCTCCACGCCGCCGCAATTTTTTATAGACCGCGCGCTTCCCTTTCATTGGCGGTAAATAGATTTCAGTCAATAATTCATCAGGGCTTTTGTGCAAATAATTTATACCATCATCGTTGTAAAGAGCTGCTGCTTCAACGACGCGTTCACCTCGTGTTGAAACGAATTTCAACTGTGCGCCGAGCGCCACCATCACAGGAACAAGGTCAGACGATTGCACTGCCCAACATTTCGGACTGCCTGGGGCGACCCAGCAAACATCGCCGTCTTTTTTCAGGCAGAAGTTTATGCCTTTGCGCCACTCATAATTCTGATCGTAATAATTGCAGCGCGTGTCGAGCAGTAAATTGCCGCCAATCGTTCCCATATTGCGAAGCAAGGGTGTTGAAATCAGTTTCGCGGCTTCGGCTACGACGTTGTGCGAATGGGCGATGAATGTGCTGTCGCAGACATCCGTGAGCAGAACGCTTGCGCCAATCGTCATCCCCTTTTCGGCATCTCCTTTTATCTCGTGCATCTCTTTGAGGCGCATCACGGAAATAACGGTTTTCGGGGTTTGCTGTCGCCGCTTCATGTTCGGGTAGAGGTCTGTGCCTCCGGCGACAAAACTGGAGTCGTTGCCAGCATCGGCTTTCATCTTCACCGCGTCTGCAATGGTTTTCGGCACGTGATATGCAAATTTCGGAAGTCTCATCATAACGGTTTACTTACTCCAACTATTTCTCTTTATCCATCTCGCTCTTTTCTAAATCGGCAATTGCTTCTTTCCACAATTCAAGCTCGCCAAAGTGAATCGCTTTATCAATGCCTACGTTTTCCAGCAAACAAGCTAAAGCAATCAATCTTTCTTCTTCACTCCAAAATAATTTTCCGTCCATCATCTCTGCCTTTGCGGGAAACTCCCGCAAGCGTGGCAAGGCTTCGTCGGCCTCCCACGTCCGCCCTTTCCGAGTGATATTCCAATTTCCGTCCGGCATATCAACCTCCTCTTCCGCAAACTTAATCTTGCGATAAATCTCAGACAATTTCAGTTGGCAGCCAATCGAAGATATAGGAATCCTGAATGTATCGTAGACTGTCTAGTCTGCGGTTGACTGGAACTAAGTCCCGCTGGCTTTTCAAGTCATTCTCGGCGCAAGACTTGCGCAGACTAGACAGTCTACGCTACCTCACCTGCTCCACAAATAATCTAGGAGAGCTATAGATGAACGGTATCCTGCAAATCGCTGGTTTCTGATATTAACCAGGCGTTTTCAGATTGACGAAAATAATGCTCAACGCGCGGTTTATCCTGAGCGACCAGCAAATATTCAATGAAAGAATCGAGCTTTCGATAGCGTCCAAATTTCTCGCCTCGATCATAGGCTTCGGACTCTTCTGAAAGGACTTCGATAATCACCGTCGGGTTGAGCAGATTTTCGTTCTCATCGCAAACCGCTCTATCGCGCACGACAATAACGTCAGGATAAGTGAAAAAACTTGCGCTGACTTTCGTTCGCATACGGCTCATCAAGACCAAACTCGGCTTCCCTTTCAGTTGCCCTTGAAGTTGGCTGCCGATGTTCCCGGTAATCAAAACGTGATTCGCATTGACGTGAGGCATCGCCCTGATTTCGCCGTCAATATATTCATTCTTCCAGGGGTCTGCTTCTTCGATGACGAAGTATTCTTCAGGCGTAAATCGTTTCGATGGATTCGATGCCATAACTATTCTCCGACTCTCAAGCAACAGCAAAGTCTGTGTGATGACGAACATCAGGATGCTTAAAAGCAAGCACAATGTGGTCGTGAGGTACGCCCGCTTTAACCAGGTCATTAGCGATGCCCTCTTCTGTACCATCGTGTTGAATCCAAATTTTTCCGTCGCGTATGTCTATGTGGATGACGCTGCCGTGAACCCGTTTCCATCCATCCCATCCCATACGCATCAACTCGTAATGGTCGTTTGCCTCGTCGAGGATGATTTCATCTTCAGCCTCTATATTCACAGGCTTGTATCGCGCATACTCTTCGATGAGGACGCGAATAATGCGGCGATATTCATTCAAAGTATCCATTTGGTAATGACCTCCTTTGCGGGATCGAAAACGAAAAGCGCAACGCTTAGATCTTCAAGCGCAGGCTGAATGATAGGCTCTTGAAAAGTCGTCTCATAAGCGTCTACAGGAATCGCCAGAAACAACCTGCGCTCAGGCTGAGTGCGAGCAATCAAAGAACGATAGAAAACATATTGTCCGACAGCTTGTTCAAAATCGAAAATGTCTGACGCGCTGCGAAAAGTTTTGACTTCAACGGCAATCTTTTCGTCTTCCTTCTCTGCTGCTAATACGCGCTCCGCACCGAAATCAACGAAAACACTTTTAAACTCAACCGAGATGCTGTAGGGGTCATGCGTAACTGTCCACCCATCTTTGATGAGCGCGTTCTTTACATTGTCGTGATAGAGGTCTTTTGCTGGCATAACTCTTACTTTACTACTCCTAATCTCTCCGATGCACGGCTTCGCGCGGCATCTCGCGTCCGTCACCGCCTTCTGACGGTGGCAAGACTTTCAGCGGATCAGGCCAAACGGTTTCGGGAACGCCTTTCGGTCCGTAGCGTCCCTCTTTGCCTTGCGCTTTTGCTCTGAGCGCCGCCAACACTTTTTCAGGTGTTGCCGGGACTTCATCAATGCGAACGCCTACGGCATCGTAAATCGCATTGACTACCGCAGGCATCACAGGCAACAGAGGACCCTGCCCGACCTCTTTCGCGCCAAAGGGTCCGTTCGGGTCCGGGTCTTCAATCAAGAAAGTTTTCACGTCGCACATCTCCATCGTCGTAGGACTTTTGTACTCCAGCATCGAAGGAAATTTATGCACAACATTGCGATTGTTGCGATAGGCCATCTCTTCCATCAAGACTTCGCCCAAGCCCATGTAGACGCCGCCTTCGACCTGTCCCATCACCAGCGCCGGATTGATAGAGCGCCCGATGTCATGACCGATCCAGATTCTTTCAACCGTAGTGATGCCGGTTTCCGGATCAACATCCACTTCGGCAATCGCCGCAGAATAACTGTAAGCTGGCGAAGGTCCCACACCCGCGCCTTTGAACTTGCCCGGTGAACGCGGCGGCGAATAAGAACCGACTGTGCCAATGGTTCCGAATTTCGATTCGGCAAGCACAACTGCTTCGGCGAATGTCACACCAATCTCGGGGTTCTCTACATCGAAGGCGCGGCGGTCTGCGAATGAAATGTTTTCAATTGGCAACTTCAATTTTTCAGCAACCGCTATGGTCAGCAATTCTCTGGCGCGTTCGGCTGCCTGCAACGCCGCGTTGCCGGTCATCAGAGTGACGCGGCTCGAATAGCTCCCCAAATCAACGGGCGTTAAATCGGTGTCGGCGGTGATGACGCGAATGTCGAAAGGGTCTATGCCTAACACTTCTGCGACGATGTAAGCGAGAATTGAATCAGACCCTTGCCCTATGTCCGTCGAGCCGCACATCACGCAGACGCCGCCCTGACGGTCTAAGCGCAGTTGGACACCCGAATGCGGCATATTATTCCAGTAAATCGGGAGGCCTGCGCCGCACAAGTACGAACTGCAAGCGATGCCTATACCTTTGCCGTCAGGTAACTTTTTGAATTTATTTTTCCAATCCGAGGCGTCAACAATTTTGTCTATGCACTCGCCTAAACCTATGGTGCCGAGTCGCAAATAATTCGCCGTGATGGAATGTGCCGGAGCTAAATGTTTCCTACGCATCTGTGCGGGGTCTAAACCTAACTCGTCGGCAAGCTTGTCTATTTGCACTTCGAGAGCAAAGCGCGGTTGTGGGGTTCCGTGCCCGCGCTTG
>JANMSG010000778.1:0-12229 GCA_031389065.1 Acidobacteriota bacterium
AAAACTGCTTGGAAAGACGCAAGTTCAACCCGTTGTAATTGGCGTTGACATCCGGGGTCGGAAAATAGACGGCAAAGAACGCCGGATTGTTTTTGAAGAGAAAATTTTGATTCACAAGCCTTGTCAGCTTATGACTGGTGCTGCCTTGATAACCCAGTGTCGCCAGAATTTGCGCGGGCAAACTGTATTGCGTTTCCAGCGAATAGGTATAGATGTAGGCATTGGGATTTTCAGGCCCCGAAGCATAAATTTCGACCGAACCGCCTCTGGGGCTGCCCGTCACAGGGTCTATGCCTTGCGCCAGCGCCGGATTGACAGGATAGCTGAAAGGCGAATTGCTCGAGCCAAGGGCGTAAAGAATCTGTCCGCCCGCAAACGGACTGCCGAAGCCGTCTGCCGCGCCAGCCGTGCCGCAACAAAGGTTATAGCGCGCAAAGAAAGGCGGATTGCCGCGCGAGTTCAAAAACGGCGCAAGCGGGTGGCGATTGAAGCTGACTCCGAAACCGCCTCGCACAACCATCTTGTTCTCAAACGCCACAGGGCTCCAGGCGAATCCCAAACGCGGCGCAAAGTTATTGCGGTCCGGTTTGTATAGCTCATCCGTCGTCACGAGCTTTGCATTTTCAAGCCCCAGCGAGCCGAACTGCAGGGTGCTTAACTGGCCATTCTTTTCCCGCAAAGGGGTGAAATATTCATAGCGCAGACCGATGTTGAAGGTCATATTGGGTTTGAATTTCCAATCGTCCTGAATGAACAGTCCATAATCTCTGGTGCGGAAATAGCGTTGCGCATCCGCCGGAAAACCGGTGTTCGGGTCTGCGTTGATGGCTTCAAAAATCGGCGTGTCATTGGCTAAATTCCACAGACCGACAAACGAATAGAGAGGACGCGCACCACCTGCCAGGGCGTTATTGCTCTGCTCCCAGCGTATATCAACACCTGTCCTCAAGGCGTGATTGCCCCAAACTTTGCTGAGCGTGTCGCGGAAATTGTAAGTATTTTCGGCAAACACGCCGGGTGTACCTTCCCCGCGCGGCGCGCCAAAACGTATGCGGTCAAAGGGCAAACCTTCAACCTCTATTCGCGGGATGCCGAAATTTGCATTCTGATTGGTTTCAATTTCGTTGTACCCGAAGCGCGTAAAATTGAAACGCGCTTCATTTAACATGGTCGGCGATAGCGTGCGTATGTAGGTCAGGGCGAACGAAGGATTGGTGCGCTTGGAGAAAATATCGCCAATCGGACGGCTGCGCCCTGCGCCGTCACTGGTCAAGCCGTCGAATTTCGTGATGTAACTGCTGAAAGCGAATTGATTGTTTTCATTCCAATTGTAATCAAAGCGGAAATTATATTGATTGCCGCTGATTTCGCCTGGCACGGCAAACTGCGCAAACTGTATATCAGGAATGCCGTCAAGTCCGCCGCCCGCTTGATTGCCGAGAGGCACGTACTGCCCGGTTGCGCCGGTTAAAGAACCTATGTCCAACCCGCCATTGACGACGGCGCAAGGTCTGCCGGGTAGAGCCGAACAATCTCTTGCCAAAACATTGACAATGCGCGGCTCAAGTCCAGGCGTTTGAAAGACTCTGGCGGTCAAACCGTTCGGACGTTGACGGATGACGAGCTGGCGAAATTGCGGCGTTTCAACAAACTCATTGAAAAAATTCGTGGAGTTGTTGCGCAAGCCTTCGTAAGAGAAAAAGTAAAACAACTTGTTTTCCAGGACAGGGCCGCCGAGGCTTCCACCGAACTGACGAAACTGTTGATTGACGCGCACTGGCGGCGCATTATCCGGTCCGTTGTACTTGTTGAAAGCATTGAAATCAGGGTCGTTGTACTTGAAAAAGGCACTGCCATGCAATGTGTTGGTGCCGTTTTGGGTGACGACTTTCACCTGCGCACCGCTGTTGCGCCCATCTTCAGCCGAGTATGTACTCGATAGCACCTGAATCTCTTTGACAGATTCCTGATTGGGCGTAATAACTGCCGCGCCTCCCCAGGTCAAAGAGTTGACGCTGACACCATCAATTTGAAAATTATTTGCCGAAAGACGTTGCCCGTTCGCCGTAACAGGCACTTGATTCTCCGTCGAAAATATGGAATTGTTCGAGCCGCCCGGTCCTGTGGTGTTGGGCAAACCCACGGAACCACCGTTGCCGGCGCGCGCGCCGTCGCCAAACACGCCTGGCGCAAGACGAACCAGTTCGTAAGGGTCACGCCCGACTTGCGGAATACGCAGCAACTCCTTTGTGGTGATCGCGCGTCCGGTGTCGCCGTTTTCAGTTTGTAAAGGAGCCGCCTCTGTCGTAGCGATAATGGTGACCGATTCGGACACCTGTCCGGTATCCAGAAGCAAATCAACGCCGCGGGGTTCTTCGGCGTTGACGATCACATCTTCAATAATTTTTTTCTTGAATCCGGTGAATTCAGCGCTCACCGTGTATTTGCCCGGCGCTAGACCGGCAACGCGATAAAAGCCATCTTCTCCGGCTTTGACCTGCTGTGTTTTGCCTGTCTCCTGATTGGTGACGGTGATGGTAGAACCTGAAACAACAGCCCCAGAGGGGTCTTTCACAGTGCCTTGAATGCTTGCCTTGAATTGCGCGCGTGCCGAAACCGAAATTCCGAGCAACAACGCAATCGTCAACATAATAGATACAGGCTTGCGGATTGCACAACGCATGGTTTATTCCTCCTGTAATAGTTTAGAAGGTGGTGTGTTCAAGACGGGAAATATTGACTAAATCGTTTTAGTAAAGCTAAAAAAAACTAACACGCTCGCCAATTGGCGTCAAGCGATATTAATCTTGCATCTTTCACAGAGGGCTTGTGTTGAGATATTCGGTAGTGCTGGAAAAGCTGTCTGGTCGCTGTGTAGCGGCAGTTTGAATTTAACCGTGTGCTTCAGCGCACGGTGGGCGGGTTTCGATAGCTCTCGTATCGCGTTAGCGACGATTGAATTCAAGCCAGCGCCAGGCGTCAAAACACCTGGCTAAAATCATCTTGCCGCTACGCGGCAGTTCCTCTCAACATTACTTTTTAGCTCTACCTGATTCGCAAGCCGGATACATATTTGTCGCGCAAAGCAGTCATCAGCAAACAACTCCTTCTTCTTAGAGCAATTTGCAAATACATGTACAGGTGACCGTAAAGGAGCGCCTGTATAAAGGCTTGCAGTGCTTAACCGCTTGAGATACCGCTTGTTTGTGCGGCTATCAACTTAGCGTTTTTTCTTCAACGAGGCGGCGATGGCTTTTTCGGCAAGCGGTCCCATCACCGCATACCCTTTATCATCCGCGTGAAGTCCATCTTTGCTCAATTCATCTTTCAAAAACCCTTTATCGTCAACCATCGCCGAAAAGTAATCGAGATAAACGATATCGTTTTTTGCCGCGTAGGCTTTCATCCATTCATTGAGCGCGATGATTTGTGCGGGCGGGCGGCGCGTCGTTTGAATAATTGGATTTCCATCTCTATTCTTTTCGTAATCGCTGACCGGCAGGAGCGACGCGAAGACTACGCGAATGCCGTTGGCGCGCGCCAGTTCCGCCATCGAAGCGAGGTTGGCTTCGATGGCTTCCAGTGTCGAAGGTCCCGTGTTTCCAGCCAGGTCGTTGGTGCCTGCTAAAATGACGACAACTTTAGGCTTGAGCGCAATCACATCCGGGCGAAAGCGTATCAGCATTTGTGGCGTAGTCTGTCCGCCGATGCCGCGATTGACGTAAGGCTTGCCGGGAAAGAAGCCGCCAAAGCCCTCGTTATCCCACAGGTCGGTGATGGAATCGCCCATAAAGACTACGCGATTTTCATCTTTCGCGGGCGGCGCGACCTTCGAGTTATCATCGCGGTAACGCGCCAGGTTAGGCCAATCTTTCAACCGTGTATCCAGTTGTTTGACTCTATTTTTCGCATCTTCACACTCTTTGGATGCTTGATCTGCAGTCTGCGCCGACACCGTTGCGACGCAAAAAATCATGGTAATAAAACAAGCAAATAATCTGGTCATAAAGTCCTCTCATTTTGAACCGCAAAGACGCAAAGACCGCTAAATTTTCTTTGTGTGATTGCGTCTTTGCGGTTCAAAGATTGTTCATCGAACGCCTAACAAAATGTCTATGGTTAATTGATCGAGTCGCTCGTACTGTAGACCTTTCGACGCAAGCGCGACGCGATCAAAGTTGTGCGCCAGCAATGTAGACGCGCCTTCTGTTGAATACTCTTTGCAGCTTGGAATGTCGCTGCCTTGTTCATTCATTTCAGCAAGCAGAGCCTTGATCTCAGCGTCTTCGTTCCACTGTTGTGCCTTCCCTTTCAAGATGAGATAGGTTCGCATACAGCCGCTGGCGAAATCTTTGACGCCATCGTAATCTTCCGTGCGATACGCGTGAGCGTCGAAATGGCGCGACCCCGTGTAGCCCACATCTTCCAAAAACTTCACCAGAAAGAATGCCGCTTTCGGATTTGCCGAGCCGAAGCGCAAGTCCTGGTCATAGCGTCCAGGCACCTGGTCATTCAAATCTATGTGAAAGAGTTTGCCCGCCTCCCAGGCTTGCGCCACCGCGTGCGTCATATTCAAACCCGGCATATGCTCGTGCGCGACTTCCGGATTGACACCAACAATTTCAGCATGCGCCAGCGTTGCGATGAAGCCCAAATAGGCGCCCGTCGTCGGCATATAAATATCTGCGCGTGGCTCGTTGGGTTTGGCTTCAAGGGCGAATTTGTAGCCGTAACCTTTGTCTATCGAATATTCGCAAAGATAATTCAAGGCTTCGCGCAGCCGCTTAATTGCATCGTCAGGTCTGCGGCAGGCGTCTGTTTCTACGCCTTCACGTCCACCCCAGAGGACGAAAATTTCTGCGCCGAGTTCCGCGCCAATGTCCATCGCCTGCATCGTCTTCTGCACAGCGTAGGCTCGCACAGCCGCATCATTTGCGGTGAATGCGCCATCACGAAACACCGGGTCGAAGAAAAGATTGACGGTTGCCATAGGCACTTTGAGTCCGTTTTCCTCGCAGACTTTTTTGAAATCAGTGACGATTTGATCGCGCTCTGCGGGAGTCGCATCAATCGGCACAAGATCGTTATCGTGAAGATTCACGCCATAGGCTCCGACTTCGGCAAGCATACGCACCGCATCATGCGGCGCGAGGGGTTCGCGCACGGCTTCGCCAAACGGGTCGCGCCCGCGATTGGCAACCGTCCAGAGTCCAAACGTGAATTTATGTTCGGGTTGCGGTTGAAAATTTTTATTAGACATACATTCTCCCTAAAATCTTATAAGTTCTTCCAAATTTCTATTTCAATTTCGACTAATCCCTGAATGATTTCTTCTTCGGAAAGACTCGCAAAGCGTACATACAGGCAGCCGCTTCATCACTATGCTTTATGAGCTTCCATGTAAGCTCGAAGCAATGAGTTTATTTTTGTTTGATAACCTCGTCCCTGTTTCTTGTACCACTCAAGCACATCGTTATCTAGGCGAATCGTCAGTTGTGATTTTTTCGGCACAGGTTTTAATCCGCGACGCACGACTGAGCGCGCAAACAGCTTCGGTGTAATTTCTGGAGTATCAGAAAAATCTATATCTTTATCTTGTAAGGCATCCACGCGCTGCCAATCAGTCTGCGATTTCTTTGAAGTAACTGACTTCTTCATCCTTCGTTGCCTTTCTCGCGGAAATGATTCGGATTATCTCAACAGTCTCTGTATGCGCAATGACTACAACACGACCTTCAAACAATCCAAAGGTGATGAAGCGTGCCTCGCCATAATCAAAACGGTCGTCAAAAATAGTAACGGTCTCACTTTCAAAGACTTCTTCAATGCCAACGAAATCAATTCCGTGTTTGGTGATATTGGTTTGGCGTTTCGCTTCATCCCATTCAAATTTCATTGTAGTTACAACTGGTAGTTACTTCAAGAAAATCATTTTGACTTTGCTCTCCTTAACTTCTATAAGCTTCTCTGCCTCTGCCTTGAACCGGGATGCCTTGCGCGGCGAGGACTTCCGCCTGCAAAGCGAACATACAGGCCGCCGCTTCGTCTATCTTGCGCGTGAAGGCGATGGAGCCTTGCAAAATCGGCTTCAATCTCTCTTTGTCTTGAATGCGGGCGGGCGGATATTCGTGCTCGACGATCAAGTGTGTGTCCGCTATCTCAAGCTGTAAAAGTTCGCGCGCGGCAAGCTGATGATCCAGCCAGTCAACCGTTCGATTCTGCAAATACGCAAGCGGGTCGTGGCGCGCTGTGCCGGGTAATTCGTGTTCGCACAAGATGGTTTGCTTGAGCCAGGCGTTGGCATGATCTGCGGGATTTTCAGAAGGCTTGCCAGCTTTCCAATCACCGCGCTCCACGGTCTGCCCGCCATATCCCCAAGCCGATACGCCTTTGGCGTTGATGACTTGCCCTTTGACGTGAAAGCCACCGATTAAAAATCCGTAGCCTTCGTCTTTCAGATATTGAAAAATCGAGCGCGTGTCTTGCCCCATCAAAATCGCGTGTGACGGATCGTAGTGGATGCGGAAATTGTCGCCGACACCGGCTTGTTCACAGATGCGATGCAAAGCGATCCAGGTGCCTGGCGTATAGGCGATGTTGTTATGAAAATTGTCGCCCGTCGTCCAACCGGGCATCGGGCATTGTTCAACGCGATAGGTAAGCCCTCGCGCTTTCGCTTCTTTGAGCAAAGGCACGAAGCTTTCGGAAAAATCCAGAAGATTTTGATCCATGCTTAAACTTTGATTGCGACCGACGAAACCGCATACAGCATCTACGCCCATCATCGCTGCCGCATCAAAGACGCGCAGCATGAAGTCGTGCTTCTTCTTCCTGATTTCCGCATCACCGTGCAGCATATTGTCAAAGTAACTCAAATCAGAAAGGCCTATATTGAATTGCTTTAATGCGGCAAGCACACGATTGGCGCGGTCTTTATTGAAAGCTTCGCGCAAATCCAAAGTATTCGCCACGGGGTCAAGCATCGCTTCTGCGGGAATGTCGGATTCACTCGGATGCAGGGCGGCTGAAAGCTGTATGTTGTCAGCGCCAAGTTCGCTTGCAAACGCAACCCAGTCTTCGATGGCGCGATCGGGATCAGGGTCGCGCACCTCGCGTGGGGTCAACTCTTGAAGGGCAGCCGTCAAGACGCCGATTTTCATGAATTGCGGTTCAAAATGTTTTACAGACAATTTTCGATATTCCTTCTGATTATTGGATTATTCAGGATGCAACAACAGCGGCTCGGCTAATCTTATAGCTGGCGAAAACGAGTCCGTCAAGTTTCGGCTCTGGGGCTTGGCGCAAACAGGCAGATTGCGGTAGTCTATTGCTCTTCAAATCAGTGTGTGGCCGCAAATTGCGACTGCATGTAAAAAGCGTTTTATTAGCAGAGCCATGATCTCTAACTTTTCAGGAGGCGTTATGACTAACCTTAGCAGGCGTGAAGCTGTATTGGGTCTAGGAGCAACCATGCTTTCATCAATTTTTCTGCCAAAAATCGGACAGGCATTGCCGCGTTTTGACCGCGTAGTGAAAAACGGGCGGCTGAAACAATCGGTCTCGCGTTGGTGTTACAACAAGATTCCGCTCGATGATTTTGCCAAAGCGGTTGCCGATATGGGACTCCCGGCAATTGACTTGCTTCAGGAAAAAGAATGGCCTGTGGTCGCCAAATACGGGCTGATTTGTTCGATGGGCTATGCCGCTGCTGGCGGTACCATTCCTGATGCGCTCAATAACAAAGCCAATCACGATAAGATTGTGAAAAGCTTTGAAGAAACCATTCCGCGAGCCGCGAAGCTGAAAGTCGCAAACCTCATCACTTTCTTTGGCAATCGCAAAGGCATGAGCGACGCGGAAGCAACAGAGAATTGCATCATCGGTTTGAATCGCATCAAGAAGGTCGCCGAGAGCGAAGGCATGACGATTTGTGTTGAGCTGTTAAACAGTAAGGTTGACCACAAAGATTATCACGGCGACCACACGCCATTTGGCGTCGAGATTATTAAAGCCGTCGCTTCGCCGCGCGTGAAATTGCTCTACGACATTTATCATATGCAAATTATGGAAGGCGATGTGATTCGCACGATTCGTCAAAACAAAGACCATATCGCGCATTACCACACGGGCGGCGTTCCGGGTCGCAACGAACTGGACAACACACAGGAATTGAATTGGGCTACGGTTTGCAAAGCCATTCTTGACACCGGATTCACGGGATATGTAGCGCACGAGTTCGTTCCCAAACGCGATCCTCTCACCTCTCTACGTGAAGCTGTCGCGCTGTGCGACGTATAAAAGAAGTTCATTTAGAGCCTGTGAAGTAGACGTTTCGTGTGCAGTGTTGCAGTCGTCAAGCACTGTAACGCTGCGCCCGTTAGGAAGTAGTGTTTTCATGTCCTTTAGTAGAGCAGAGGCATTTCAGTTCAAACAAAGTTCTTTAGCCCTTGTAAAATCAGAGTCTCAGGCGTAAATCATCAGCGTAATCTTTTGTCGTATTGAATATTACCTCAACAAGATTACTGTAAAGCTTGCTTTCTCAGCCGCTTTAGCCAACCGTTCATCTGCTGTAATAAATGGTCTGTGTCGCGGTCTCTCTTGACACCAAACAAGTGCTGCCGCCAGTTGGAACGAATCCAACGCCCGCAATTCGTAAGTGTCGGGCAAGGTATTCGCCAGTAAAACTACTCTTTCGACAGGCTCGACAATGCGCGAACTTTTACGAATCTTTTCCCAAAGCTGCAACGCTTTCACAACCTCTTTGTCGGTCAACTGGCCGTTGCGTTTGAGCCTTGCCAAACCGCTATTGATTTCGACTGAAGTTCCCCACCAAATAACAGTTTTCGGATATTTACGTTGCCATTTCTTTGATTGCGTTGAAAAAATTTGAGAACAGCAAAGCGGCAGAACCGCACTGGTGTCCCAAAAACCAATATCAGTCTTCATCGCGCTCATCCATCACTGCTTTAATTGCAACTTCGCCTTTCAAGTCCGGGCGTTTTTCTTTCCAGAAAGATTCCGGCAGGTTTTCATCTTCTGGAAGGCGCAAGATTCCCGCCGCCGCTAGTGCCAGTTCTTCAGCGGAAAAATCGCCGGTATTTTGAAGCGGAACGATTTTGGCTATTGGTTTGTTTCTATCGCTGATCAAAACTTCCTCGCCGCGTTTTACGTCCGCGAGATAATTGCTCAAATGGTTTTTTAATTCGGCGATGTTCGCGGTTTTCATAAAATCATGCACCTCTACTTAGCCATAATAGCCAACTGTCTTCATTGTGTCTAACAGTTAGTGAAGCAAAATTAGCATCACCACGAAAAGCGTTCCGCTTCAGGTAAAAATCTGGTTTTCACTTTTGTTCATCGCGCCAATTTTATACTGTTAATGATTTGCTCGAACGTAGATTTGTAAGCCTCCATTTCATCTTCGGGCACGATGGTGATGAAATAAAATAAACGTCCGTCAGCCGTAGCCGTCGTGTAGATCACATCGATCTCCATCACCCCTGTAAAGGGCGATTGCCCTGCAACAACCGTTACATAGCCTTGCCGGTCGCCGAACTTTATCGCTTGCGCCTGACGCACGATGCGAAAATCGGGATTGGCTGCCACTTGCTGTTGAGCGAAAGCTGCCGTAGCCGATTCAAGGTCGCTTTGTTCAACCGGCACCGCGCCTACGAAAACGCCATGCGTCACCACGATGTTTTTATCTTCCTGTCCATAAGCGCCTTTCGGTGCCAGTATCAGATTCATGTCATCGGTTGTCACGCCGTCCCAGTTATCAGGAAATTGTATAGAGAACGAACCATCCGGCGTTTGATACGCTTGATAAGAAGAAGACGGCGGTTCGGGTCTTGTGCCCATCTTATTGGGGTCGCTTGGCCCAACACGCTTTGGCTCTGTTGAACCGAGCGCGGCGCGGTTGCCTGTGAGCTTGGCTTTGGCTTGCTCGAATTCGGCTGTCGTGTGAACAGGATTCGGACTGACAGGCAAAGAAGGCAAGGCTTCGTTGATCGCTTGAATGCGATTGCCAGGGTCAGGGTGGTCGCTGATGATTTCCGGTACGCGCTGTCCACCTTGCCCTTGCAGAGTCTTAAAGAATCCTGCCATATCGCGCGGGTCATACCCGGCTTCAGCCATAATGCGTGCGCCTTCAAGATCTGCCTGGGTTTCCGCGGTGCGCCCAAATTTTAAGAACAAGGCGTTTGCGCCCGCGCCGCCAATTGTCGCCATCACTTGCCCCAAATCGCTATCCGTGCCGCCGACAACCCCTGTCAAAACGCTGAGTCCGGCTTTGGCTATGTAGGCTTTCGTCGCTTGATTCGTGCCGTGGCGTAGGGCTACGTGAGAGATTTCATGCGCCATTACGCCTGCAAGTTCGCCTTCGTTTTTGGCTGCCGCAATGGTCCCCGCATTGACGAACATGAAGCCGCCGGGCAAGGCAAATGCGTTCACCTCTTTGGTGGCAGTGACCTCGAATTGATAAGGAAATTTATAACCCGGCGCTTGTGCCGCAAGCTTTGCGCCCAGCTTTTTGACATAGCTGACGATTTGTTCATCGCGCAGAAGCGGCATTTGTCTTGCGACCTCTTGCGCCGATTGCCTGCCAAGTTCTATGTCTTGTTCGGGGCTGAAAAGATTGAAGCCGGGTTTGAAATGGGTCTCGCCTTTCTTGCTTCCCATTCTGCCTGAAGAGCCGCCTCTGCAAGCGATTTGTGCACTCATCATTGAAACAACCAGCAAAATCAGCGCATATCTTTTAACCAGCATACATTCGTCAACTCCTGTTTCGAAGTGTGTAGCGACATCGGGTGAGTTTCAGCTTCAGGTAAATCTTAACGACTCAATGATAGAGCATCAAGGAGCGGTCAATATTTTCCCTGTCGCGTAACCTCTTTATCCCTTTCTACGTTTATCTTACATCGGGGGTTGAAAATTGCGATGGCAGCCGGTAGAAAGTCTCTTTAAGAATTCTTGAATGTTCGAATCCAAACGCGAGTATAATTTTACGACTATCGAAGCACTCTCACGTTCAACCGAAAAAGCTTTAGACGACGCGCTGGTTCAAGATGCCTGTGCGGGTGATGATGCTGCGTTTGAACAAATCTTCGCGCGTCACAAAAAGCGCGTGGCGCGAGTCGCAGGAAATTTTTTCAATCGCCGCGAAAAGATTGAAGACGTCGTTCAAGAGGCTTTCACCAAAATTTTTTTAGCCTTACGCGATTACTCGCCGCAAGAAGGCGCGTCGTTTAGCGCCTGGATTTCGCGCATCGCCATCAATTGTTGTTACGACGAATTGCGGCGCGCCGGCCGCCGACCCGAAGACCTGGCGAATGCCTCCACCAGCGACGAAGCCGAATGGTTTAACAATCCTTCGCTCTTTACCAACGATTCCGGCAATGTCGAAGCGAAAGTGATCTCGCGCGATTTGGCGAACAAACTACTGGCGCGACTCAAACCCGATGACCGCCTGGTTCTCACATTGATTGCCGTAGATGAGATGTCGGTTGTCGAAATTGCCAAGGTTACCGATTGGTCTGTTGCCAAAGTTAAGGTTCGCGCCCATCGCGCCCGCGCTTCTCTGCGCCGCGTCTTGAGCGAGTTTATTTAATGGAGTTTCAATGAAGAAAAATGATCAAGAAAGCCGCGAGGAATATTTGGACAGAGCCGGGCGCGCCGTTTTACGCGCCGCGCCCGCAAGTAACGAAGAGATCAATGCGGCCCTGTCATCGCCGTTTCTGTACGCCAGGATTCGCGCCCGAATCAGTGAAAACAAAAGGGTGCAGCCCATCTCTTATTATCAATCATTGATGATGTTTTCACTGGTCCGGCAAGCCATACCGATTCTAGCGGTTATTGCAATCCTTGCGGTTTGCTCGTACAACTTCGCTGGCAGGAAACCGCCTGTGCAAAATGCTTTTGCAGACGAATCCGCCTATCTGCCAATCAGCGATCCCAATACCCCTGTGACGGCTTGCAGCATAAGCAGCAAGAAAGAATGTGTCGTTTCAACAAACGAGGTGCTGGCGCTACTGGTCAATTCAAACGAGAGGCAACCACAGAAATGAATTCACAAAATCAAATGCTAGTAAAAATTTGGAGCGCGGTGATTGTCGTTTTCATACTCGGATGCGTTACTGGCGCTGCCGTCAGCGGTCTCTATTTCTCGCCATCAAGCAGCGACCCACAAACAGTTTCCATGCGTGAAACCAGCGAGTATTTCGACACCTTGAAG
>JANMSG010000791.1:0-6482 GCA_031389065.1 Acidobacteriota bacterium
AGGGCGCATTCATTCGCAGAAAGCAACGGCAACTCCATCTTAAATTGGCGAAGGTATTGCCGGTAAAGACGGGATTTATAAAAGTAAAAAGGCTGGTAAGGGCATTGTGAGGGGACTGGCATATACGTGGATCAGGATCCCACCAGGGGCTAAAGCCGCCCAGGCAGGTATAATAACAAGGCTCTTCGCGAGTGCCTTCAAATCTTCCTTCATCTAAAAAGCTTTCGCAATCCTTCGCGAGGGTGACGGTATTGCCGGGACGACCATCAGGCCAGAATTCCGCCCGCTGAGGGATGTTGATAGTTTGTAAGGTTTCTCCATTTGCTCCCTCGAATTTGTACTCCACGATAGGCCGTAAACGCGCACAAGACAACGACTCAGTTGGCTCACAATCTTGCCCAGCCTTATAGAACTCGTATCGCTGAGTTATTCGCAGGCAGCTATTGGAGCCTGCGGGAATTCTGTCCACCGCATACACGGCATAGATAACCAATTTCTCTTCATCTATCCTCTCACTGTATTCTATAAGCCGACTCCGTGCCGTGGCATCTGTACTGTTGGGCTTGAGTTCGGCGCGCGTTGACAGAAGTGCGCTCGTGCGGAGAATGTAATAAGGGATAGAAATCTCTTTCGCCATATAGCGGTGTCCGAGATAGACATCTCGCAGCACGACACCGTCATTGGCAGACACTTCAACATTTGCTGTCCAGCCATGTCCTGATATCTGATGAAGGCTTCGCGCTGACACACTTTCGCAATTGCAAGCAGGTGCTTCGGGAACCCAGCTAATACTATGAAGTCCAAATGCCCAACGGTGCCGAGGGTCTGAACCCATAGAGTCTGGAGTGAGGCGGAGGCTTGTAATTCCACTTCCTTCTATATAAAAAAATGTTGACCTGCAGACAAGCCCGGGCGAGCCGCCGCTATGGCTATCTTTGTCGTGCGCCCCAAGTTATCTGTCAGCGTGTATGTCATTGGCTCATTCAGAAAACTGGTTGCATCCACAACAACCCTATTACTGGAGTGTGAAAGATGGATGTCCAGATAAGACTCAAAACACCTTCGCATGATTCAGAATACCTTTCTGAGGACACATAACCTACTCCAACTCCAAGACTGTCACCACCGCTAAATGTTGCCGTATAGTCAGGATAAAATCCTCTGGAATTACTACTAATTCGAGTGTACGAGACAGGAGGATCAGACGGACAGGTTCTAGGCAGATATTCAGAGGGAACATAGGTAATTATTCCATGACAAGGTTCAGGTGCTTGGGCAATAGCTGAGGAGCTATTTAGAAAAAATACTACAATAAAAATAGTAATGTGAGGCAGAGTTATGTAAAGCAATTTTTTCATATTTTCCTTCCTGATGTTGGTAGCAGTGTGACGATTGGAATAGATTTTTAAAATCCACTTGTGCAAGTTGTAGATTTTTTATGCAACTCTAAACTTGAACTCTCTGCTTTCTTCTCTTGATTGCGACATTCGGATCAAGGAGTTGAGCATAATAAAACTTGAGTTGGTATATGGATATATTTTCCATTTAGAGTACCTATTTTCCTGGTACTGGACAAAGCTGTTTAGAATGTGTAACGGGCAAGATGATTCGGATATTAATAAAACCCGAACGACCATTAGGACAACAGACTAACAATTGCCTGAGGTTTCTTAAACTTGTTTCAACTATAGAAGGTCAATGCTTAAATTTTGGGATACCTATTAACAACCAAACAATGACCGAAAAGACTTGAATTCGGAGATGTGTCAAAACAGCGGCATTATAGGCGACTGATTTTTATATAGCAACTGCTTTCGCGCCTTAGAAAAACGAGATACCGACACAATAAAAAGAGAGAATTGAATTACTTTTCTACTATTTAAGCAACAGCCGATTACGTCACAAGTTGCTGTTAGGCTTTTGATACAGTAATGCCTGTGTAAGCTCCGGCGATGGCTCCCGACGTAGCCCCGATGACTGCCGCGACCTTCACGAAGAAATAGCCGTGGATGTGATTTAACTGATATTCCGTCAATGCCCAGTGATCAAATATCCTTGCCACCACAGCGGCAGCCGTCATACTCAAAACGGCTCCAAGGATTGTGCCAATTACCAAGCCAGACCATTTGGTCAGCCATCTCCGTTTATGGATAACCGACATCAGCCAGCCCATTCCGACTCCGCAGGTCACCAAGGCTCCAACAATAAATGGAAAGCTGATAAATGGCCAAGCGTACATCAAGCCACTGCTATGTCCGAAAAGAACCCATCTGCCATCGGGACGCTTGGAATCAAAGAATTGAAGAACTATCCAGCCGATGAAATAGCCAACAAACGCAGCCGCTGCTCCTCGGTTAATAAACCACTTGGTTGAACTTCTTGGTTTTGCGATGTCGTCGTTCATAAATCGTCTCTGGTGATTCTTGCTGATCTTACAGCTTCCAATATCGCGGTGAAACTTGAGCAAAAATAGAGCAAGGAAATGTAAGGGAGTGCAAAGTCATTATCGCCACTTGGTTTGAGGTAGCAATAGTTTCATTGGCGTAGCTTGATTACTGAGCGTTCAAAATGGACACTGGACAATGCGATAAACAGCCTATCAATGGTTCTCACAAACCTTTATAAATTTATGCAAATTCTTCAGTTGTCTTCGAGCGTCAGTTTGGGAATGAAATACCAGGAGCCATATTGGTCTAATTCAATATTGCCAACGCGATGGCTAGCGGCAAGCACATTTGCAGAATACCATAAATAAATCTGCGGCAATTCTTCCGAAACCTTGTTTTGAATCTTCGAGTATAAATCCAGCTTCTTCACTTTATCATTGGTTTGTTCCGCTTCGACGATCCATTCGTCAACTTGCGGATTGCAGTACCGCATACGATTTTGTCCGCCACGGTCTGTGAGTAATCGCGAGATATTTAGATAGATTTGCTTCTTCACACTTGCATCGCCTGTATCCGCAGCTTGCTCAATCAACGATTGCACTTTCGGATTCGAACAGTATTCGCGCTTCTCCAAATTTGCCGCAAGCGTTTTAAATAGAGACTGCATCTGCGTAGCGTCTGTTGCGGCGCGCAGCTTGGCAATTGCATCGTTAAACTCGGCACTCTGATAGCGGCTGTGATAGACGAATTGAAAAACGTCTGTGCTTTGATTTGCGCCTATGCTGCGCAGGTAATACAGATCGAATTGACCTTTGGCGATGCGGTCTTGCAGAGTGGCAAACTCAAACGATTCCAATTTTAAATCAATGCCAACTCGTCGCAACTGGTCTTGCAGGATGGCCGCGATGTTGCGCGAAATTTGCGTCGTCGTAGTCATCAAACCAATCGTCAATCGCGTTTGCCCTCCGCCGCCATCCGGGTCAGGGAATCCCGCTTCATCAAGCAGTTGTTTGGCGCGTTCTATGTTTTGGTCATATGCCGTTATGTTTTTCTCATACGCCCAATGTTTGGTCGGAAAGATGGCGTCGGAGCGCGTCGCCTGATTGCGCAGCAGACGCGTGATGATAACTTCGCGGTCAATCGCGTACGCCACTGCCTGCCGCAATTTCTGATTCCCCATTTGCGATAGCGATGTCAGATTGACGCCGAGATAGTCAACATTGACGCCCTCAATCTGTTGGACTTGAATGCCGCGCCGACCTTGCAGGGCGCGAATCGTTTCGGGATCAAAGCCCGAATTGTAAGCGATGTCAACATCGCCGCTCATCAGTTCGGCTTGGCGCGTGCTGTTGTCGGCAACGATTTTGATATGGACGCGCGGGATTTTTGGCGCACCATTCCAGTAGCCAGGATTTGCTTCAAGCTTTACCGTGTCGCCTTCCGCGTAAGAGATGAATTTGTAAGGCCCGCTGCCGATTGGCGCAGCCGACATCTCTATGCCTGCGCCGTCAGGGATGATGCCGATGGCTGGTAAATTCGCTGCGAAAGTATAAAAAGGCTCTTTCGCATGAAAGATGACGGTGAGCGCGTCCGGGGTCTCTATCGAAGTGATTCTATCGAGTGCGCCGCGAATCGGCGATTTCATAGCCGGAGAAAGCAGCGAATCAAACGTGTACTTGACATCGGCTGAGGTGAGCGGCTTGTCGTTGTGAAACTTCACGCCTGAGCGCAGATGAAATGTAAATGTCTTATGGTCTTCTGCTTCAACGAAACTGTCAGCAAGCGAGGGGATCAACTCGAAGTTTTCGTTTTTGACAAGCAGCGTGTCATAGACCAGTTGCATGATGCGCGCCGAATAGGTGTTGCCTGTTGAAAAGCGCGGGTCAAAACCTCTGGGCAATATTTCAATCGCCATCACCAGCGTCCCCGCTTCTTTGCCGCGCTTGCAACCAACAGACGGAATGATGAAAAGAACAGTAAGCAGTAGGCAGTAGGCAGTAGGCAGTAGGCGACGGACAGTAGGCAGTAGGCAGTAGGCAGTAGGCAGTAGGCGATTTCGTTTGTGCCGTGAAAAAGAATCCGTGCGCAGTGAAAGTTGAATCATAGAGTGATTGAAAACGACAGATGTTTTTGCTTATCGAATAGCGATAGCTGTGAATTTTCTGCCTACTGCCTGCTGCCTACTGCCTACTGCTTGCTATGAATTATGCAATGACTGATTCAGCTCCCCTATAGCATCGCGTAATCGAAGTATGGTTTCCTCATGGAAAGTGAGTGGCGGCGAGACCATCGCTTTGACGCGGGCGATGTGATCGAAGGCGCGACTGATGTGGGCTCTTGAGATGTGCCCGCTATTGGCGGCTTCAACCATTGCCTTCCATACTTCTACGGATTGCTCAGGAGAACCGCACATCAAAGCCATATCAATTCCTGCTTCAATAGCCATCACTGCGGCTTCGGCTGAACTTCGCGTTGTCGTAATGGCGCCCATCCCTAAATCATCCGTGATGACCAGACCTCTAAAGCCCAGTTCATCGCGCAGCAATCCATTTACAACATTTTTCGAGAGCGATGCGGGTAAAGCAGCCGCTCCATCGTAAGCCGTGTAATGGGCGTGGGAAATCATCACAGCGACCAGTCGCGAATTGATCTTGCTGAACAATTCCATATAAGGTAACAAATCGTTCAGCTTCAATTCTTCGCGCGAAAGATTCACTTGCGGCAACCCTGTATGCGAATCAATAGAGCTTGAGCCTAGACCGGGAAAGTGTTTCCCTACGCCAATCACGCCGCCACTTTGCATACCTTCCAGATAGGTTCCGGCAAGCGCGATGACATGACCTGCTGCGCCTCCCAGGTAACGACCTTTCAAGCCGTTTTCGGCCGCGTCATCTCTGGCGATGTCCAACATCGGCGCAAAGTTGATATTGAAGCCAAGCAGGCGCAAGGCTTCGGCGATGATTTCGCCCATGCGCGATGAAGATGCCGCATCGCCAGATGAACGAAATATGTCTGCAGAAGGCATGGGCGAAAAGATTTCTCGCAACCGATCAACGCGCCCGCCCTCCTGATCAATCGCAATGAGTGGAGGAACCTTGACGATGGCGCGAATCTGGCTCGTCAGTTGAACGACCTGTTGCGCGCTTTCAATGTTCGCTTTGTCGAGCAACACGCCGCCCGGTTGAATCTGTTCGAGCAATTCGCGTGTCGCAGGGTCAATGTGTGTGGTCGGCAAACCGATGATTAGTAGCTGACCGATTTTGTGTTCTATTTGCATTTTAGTTAATGGTTCTTGCTCTCTATAATTTCAGCGAGTCGTTGTTTTAAAGTATCTGCATCTTTCATATCCATCGCGTCTTTGTAAAGGCGACGGAGGGTAGAAGCGTTGTAGATCTGCTCAAGTTGCGCGCTCACCTGTAGCGCCGGGAAGCGCTTGGCTCTCAGCACATTCAATCCCCAAACCAGGGGTTTTATCCTGCCTCTTTTGAAGCCTTTCTTGAAACCTCTCTCGTAGGCTCTCTTGAAGCCTCTTTTTTCGCCTTCTTCAAGAATGAATTGATAGATGCTGGATTCTCTAAATTGTTCAAATGGAATCATAGCTTCCTTTTTTTTGAGCCGCGCGAGGCGATCTTTTTAGACTGCAGAATTTCGGTGAGGCGTCTTTTGAAAGCTTGCGCGTCTTGCATATCCCACGCTTCGACAGAAAGCTGGTGTAACACAACAGGATCGTCAATGCGATTGAGGTCAGCTGCAACGTTTAATGTCGGAAATCGTTTTTCTATGAAACTATTCAACAGGCCAAGCATTCCTTTTAGCTGACCGATCTTTTCGCCGCGTTTTTCGCCGATCTTTTTACCGCGCTTTTCGCCGATCTTTTCGCCGATCTTTTCGCCGATCTTTTCGCCCCGTTTTTCACCGATCTTTTCGCCCTCTTCAAGAATGAATTGATAGAAGCTCGACTCTCTCAGTTGTTCTAATGGAATCATACCTCTCTCCACAATTAGCTCTAATAAGTCTTCACGATTATAGCGCAGTCCACCGAGCATCATAAAGTGAATGCCTAAATCGCGTTGCTTTCTTTCATCTTTTACGTCG
>JANMSG010000808.1:0-3201 GCA_031389065.1 Acidobacteriota bacterium
CCTTGAGGTCGCGCCCGCGCAAACGGTCAACTTCGGATTTGAGAGCCGAGAAAGTTTGCCATTCGACAACCCCGCGTTGCGAACGCAGAAAAGATTCCGCACTCTCTGCCTTCATCAATTTATTAGCTATTTTGCTGCTCACTCAATCACTCAATGCTTGCCGGCACAAAAACCAAAAGCCCTGTTTTGATGCGCTCAAAGACCATAAAAGTTGTAATTGCCAAGACGCTTAAACAATGCTTTTATTGTGCTTGAATAATCGGAACGCCTGGCGCGATGACGCTGCCTTCAGAGGTTTCGATTCGCAAATCATAAATGCCTTGCTCGATGCTACTGATCGTAAATTCGCCCATCTCATTCGTGTATGCGTCGAAAATCTTTTTGCCTTCGATGGAAAGCTCAAGTTGTAAATTTGCGACGGACTCGAAAGAGGCTTCGCCCTCGCGCAAGATTTGCCCGACCAATTCGGTGCGCGCTTGACCAGATGGAGCGACTTGCAAATCAATGCTGTAGTCACCCGCTTTGTAGAGCAACTGGCGATTCGTTGTTTCGGTGGAACGAACACCTGCAACGGCAGGACGAGCAAGACTGTCGAAGACCAAAGAAGCGATTGCCTGTCCCAATCTTTCAATTAAGCGCGGACGTTGCGTTTCAAATATTCTGAAAGCGCGTTTGCTGACCCAGGCGGGCGGCTCAAGCGAATCGTCATTTGCAGCTATGGAGCGAGTTTGCAGATACCAATTTTGACTGGCGGCGCATTCTTTGCAGCCTGTGGAAAGATGCGAAACGATGCGCTCCGCTTCACTGGGGGCAAGGCTCCCATCCAGGTAATCTAGTAATCGCTGAAAGCTTGGGCATCTCATAATTTCAATCCTCGTTCTTTGGTTCTCCTATCAGCAGAGCAGGCAAAAACGTAAAAGATACATCCTTCTTCAAATTTTTCCTTGCAGTAATTTCCTCATTTTTTCAAGGCAGCGCGCCCGCGTAGGACCTATGGAAGCGACAGGCATGTCCATCTGCCGGGCGATTTCCGTATAGCTCAAATCGTCTTTCTTGTAAAAGAGCATGGTCAGCAAACCTTTGCAGCGTTCAGGTAGAGCGCCGACAGCCTGACGAACCGCTTGCTGCTGTTCAAGCATAATCCTCTGCTCATCAATCAAAGGAGAATCGGCAACCAGTTGTTGCAATTTTTCATCGGCTTCTTCACTGCTCAGCCCATCGGCGGGCCTCTCTTTTCTTTGACGATTAGACAAACGCCAGCATTCACGTGTCGTTGTCGTAATAATCCAGGAGCTTAGTTTTTCGTGGTCGCGCAACGAGGCGAGTTTTTCATAAAGCTTCAAACAGACGGACTGGAAAATGTCCGCCGCATCGTCTTTTGATAATCTCGCCTTCAGCGGGATGGAATAGATGAGCCGTTGATAGCGCTGTATCAACGCTTCCCAGGCAGAAGCATCGCCTTTCAAACAAGAGGCTATCAGGTTGCTGTCTCCAGTTTCGGCAAATTTGTTCGCCGCATCAATATCAGATTTACGCTTCATATTCAGTTTTAGCTGTCTTGAGAAATGACGTGCGAAATTTTCAAGCAAGACGAAAGGCGATTCTAACAAACAGGGCTTTATGTGTGAAGCGAACTGTTTTTATGCAGGGCTGTTGCCAGGTCGCTGAAAGGCTTACTGAGCGCGCAGACATCCAGATTCTCGAACCGGCGGACAGAAAGGCTTAGGGGGAACGCAGACGTCCGCGTTCCCCCTATGGAGTCACTTGGGTGGACCTCAACATTCGCCTTTCTCTTCTCATATCTCTTATCCAGCAAGCGAATTGAATAAACAGGAACAATAAAAAGCCGCCAACCTGATGTAAGTTAGCGGCTCTGCTGCTGGTTTTATTTTATTTTCGCAGCTTCAACGTCGTGTATATCTTGCGTTCTTTTTCTTATTGTATGTTCTCCCACATCTCTCTAAGCAGCCTCTGCGCGTTGCTGAATCAAGCGGCGCAATTTCAAACGCGCCTTGTGCAATTGCGACTTGGAGGTGCCCGGGCTGCAACCTAAAATCCTGGCAATCTCTTCGTGTTCATAGCCTTCGACATCGTGCAAAATAAAGCACGTGCGATACCCTGGAGGAAGTTGCGCGATTGCGGTTTCGATAGATATACGATCAACGATCGGCATAGCTTCCGGGTTGAGGGTATTCGGATCAATCGAATCCGGCATCTCGCCATCATCCGTCGTCAACTCGGATTTAACTGAACGCTTGCGGAAGTGCATTAACACTTGGTTCACGGTCAATCTGTGTAACCAGGTAGTGAATGCCGATTCGCCGCGAAACGAACCGAGCTTACGGTGCAATTGAATAAATACTTCCTGCGTCAAATCTTCAGCCTCTGCAACATTGCCTGTCATTCTGAGGCAGATTGAATAAACCCTGCGATAATGTTTGCGGTACAACTCATCAAATCCGCTCATCTGTTCACCAGATAAAGCAGAGTTAAGATCTGTGCCGGTTAAAGCGGTATTTATGTTCGCAGCGGAAACCATCGAAGTCGCGTTTGTCATTATGCTGTTTTCCTCCCTCATCGCGTCCATTTCATTTCCTACGGGCGCAAATAGATATTGCGACTCACGTGCCACTGCCAAGCGGAGGAAATTAAGACTCTTAAGTTAAGAAAAGAAAAGGCTTATTTCGGGAGCGGAATACCAAGAATAAAAGGTGACTTTATTCAAGACACTTGTTTTGGGATGCGTTCATACGTTTTGGTGTAATAATGAAAGGGAAAGGTTGCATGGCTGGATTCTAAAATTTGGGATGCAGAAAAGCAGATTGGTTATTTACCCTCAAGTGCAAAAAAAAGACTGGAGAAGCGATAACGAGACCAGCCGTCTTTTCATAATTTAATCTTTTTTTATATCCGAAACTGCTACGAGAGAGGATTGGTTTTCTCCTCAACCAATCCTTTCTCTTTTGATACATCTTCCTTTCTCACTGGCATAGACAGGTATTGTCTCTGAGGTCACGATCCTGTATCGTGCACAGATTTCTGCCCGGCGGTTCCTGGATCGATGCCGTCCCGATGAAGGTTGATTTATCCACTCGCGCATTGACTCGGCGGTTTACCGGATTGTGCACCAAGGTCGTTACGCTGCCCTGCTTCTTGATCTTGCCGACTCCCGTAAACACGCTCCCGTTGCAGCAGAATCGA
>JANMSG010000840.1:0-2350 GCA_031389065.1 Acidobacteriota bacterium
ACGGCTAAGCCTTCTTTCCATAAAATAGACCGAGATATCCAATGGTACGCAGTCAAAGTTTTGCACCACGATAGAGGCGGCACACCAAGAACTGGAAATAAATCCGTCTGCCGTTGAGCAGCGGTCTTTGACCGCGCGGTCGGTCGGAGACCGCCCCTCAACGCACACCCGAATCTTGGTGTGCCGGGCATATAGAGGCGCGGTCGTCCGCGCTCACAGTAAAGATTTTCGGCTTCGGGATAAGTAGTGGGTTGATGAAATAAAGGAAGCTGACGTGATTCCTGCCGAATCCAGGCTGTAGGCAGGGGAGTTCGTCAACCTCCTTTATTTCGTTCCTTCTCGTAACTTTTACAGATTTTCTGGCTTCCTTCTACTTCTTACCTGGCATCACGATACGAGATACTTTGATATTCTTACCGGTCATTTCACCAGTTAACTTCACAGTATGACCTGCATGTACCTCAAGGTCTGCAAAGTCCTGATTATCGATATTGTAAACCTTAGCTTTGCTTACAAATACGTATTTGCCTCCGCCCTTCACACAAGCAAGTGTGCAATCGCGCTCTGACATCTTTGTGCCACCGTGCTCCTTAGCGGTCTGATGCTTAACACCACAACTGCTATCACTGATCTTTCCGGTCCACGTTTTTTCTGCTGCAAAACCTGTAAGACCCAACACTAAAATACTAATAAAACTTAAAATAGTTTTCATACTGCCCTCCTAAATGGAATATACGATTTCATTACTACCTTAAGCCTACACCCTAAAGTTTGTAACAACAATCGAGCATATTCTCTTTCCCCCACCTATCTGGGGGAGTTGTAATAATCCGTTAATAATGACAGTACGGTATCACACCCGTTGGTTTATTCTAGCCACGAGTCAGCTTCATTCTTCTTGACGCCTCGCCGATAAATTCCCGAATCCTGTCGAAAACGATGAAAATGATGTTTTTCAACCGCTCGAAATCCATCTTCTGTCACCGGTCTGACATACAAAAACTGTATAGAGCGATTGGCTCTGATTATCTTTTTTATATCGCGGTAGAGAAGGTAAATTATGTAGGCTTGTGTCGCCCGATCTTTACCATAAACCATAGAGAGGTAGAGCGCCAAAACTGAGTGCGATTCAGTACAGATGTGGGTTGAAGTGATCTGGCGACTATTGCGTATGTCTCCGCCTTCAATCTGCTTTTCACACTCACTGGTAATCGGATAGAGGATATAGAAACCTGCTAATTCAAAAAAATCGTCTATTCTTCTTTTTCTGATCGTCTTGATGATCCGGTTGTTTCTTTGGTGCCTCTCCAACAACAGTGTTTCATTGATGTTTGCAGTTCTTTCAAGTATGCCATTGTCAAACGCGCAAAGCTGTTTGATTGATTCAGCATCACAGTATTCATCGCTAAACCTGTTCTGAAAAAATCGTAGTAGATTGGCAGAGAATAGATCTTTCATCAGTTGATTATCGGTCTAATCCAAGAGTTGCTTCAATCTCTGCTTGCAAACTCAAAGGACCAGCGATGAGACCTTTTAACAAAGGATTTTTTTGATTGAAGCGCAATTCCTTATGGCTGAGGCCACGAACGAAGCCGCCTGCCGCTTCTATTAACGCAACGCCTGCGGCAACATCCCATTCATGTTTCGGCACCAGCGTCCAGGTTGCATCGCCAATTCCTGCCGCGACTAAACCTAACTTATAAGCTACAGAGCCGACGTGACGGACTTTGAAAATAGCGTCATCGAATCTGTCCCATTCGCCGCGTTTGGCCTCCGACCGGCTACCTAAAATCAGCGCGCCATTGAGCGAAGATTTATCACTGATTTTTGCAGGTTTGCCGTTATAAGTTACGCCTGTTTCTATCGAGCCGAGAATCAATTCGTTACTTGCGGGATTGCTGATGCCTCCGGCTATCGGTTTGCCGTTGACCACATAGGCTACGGAAATCGCCCATTCGGGTATGCCTGAGATGAATTCTCTGGTGCCATCAATCGGGTCAATTATCCATACCTTCTCATTGTCCAAACGACTCAAATCATCCGTCGTCTCTTCGGAGAGCCAGCCCTCGCCCTCGCGCAACAACAGCTCTTTCAAAACCTTGTTTACTTCTCGATCCGCTTCTGTGACCGGGTCCCAGTCGGCTTTGTAGTCTACCGTAAGATTTTGGTTGATAAAGCCTTGAGCAACTTTGGTGGCGTTTATAAGTGCCTCTTCAATGCGTTGTAAAGGTTCAATATTTATTGATGCAGGTGGGGCAGGATTGTTGGGCTCCATTCATTTCTCCTTGAATAATGGAGTCTAGCGTAAAGATGTTCAGCGAGTCCAACAAGTCCACAGGAAGCCTTGAAT